>JAERSW010000048.1 GCA_016845305.1 Acidimicrobiales bacterium | reverse complement strand
CTGTCGATGGATCCGGTGACCAGCACCGTGGGCGCCTCCCAGGTCGTGGCCTACGTACGACGTCTGGCCGAACGGGGCGTGTCGGTCCACCTCCACAGCTTCGAACACGAGGTCGACGGGGCACTGCGGGTGGATCTCGAGCAGCGGGGGATCCGGTGGACCGCCCACCGCTACGGAGCGTCGGGTGCGCCCGGGGGGTTCGGTCGGGTCGTCCGCCTCGCCCGCGCCATCCGGGGGGCCCGGATCGTCCACGCCCGAAGTGACATGGCGGCGGCCGCGGCCATGCTGGCCGGGATCGACCGGTGGCTCTGGGACGTTCGTTCCTTCTGGGCCGACCAGAAGGTGGCCACCGGGGTGTTCGCGGACGGTTCGCCCCAGGCACGCGTCTTCCGTCGGATCGAACGGGCCGCTGCCCGCCGGTCGACGCGCATCGTGACGTTGACCGCCTCGGCGATCGAGGAGCTCGAGCAGCGGCATGGCGGCGGCATCGCCGACCGGGCGACGGTGGTGACCACCTGTGTCGACCGACGGCGGTTCCCCGCCGTCCCGATGCCGTCCGTGGGACCCGTCCGCCTCCTCCTGGCCGGCACCCTCAACCGCTACTACGACGTCCCGCTCATGGTCGAGTTCGTCCGCTCGGTGGCCCGGCGGGCGGAGGTGGAACTCGTGGTGGCGGCACCCGGCGTGACGGGATGGGAGGAGGAGTTGGCCGAGGTCGGAGCGAGGTTCACCAGGGTCGACCCGAGCGGGATGCCCGACCTGGTGGCGGGATGCCATGCCGGGCTGAGCGTCTGCCGGGACGACGCCGGGGTGAGCCTGTTGGCCGCCATGCCGACCAAGGTGGGCGAGTTCCTCGCCGTGGGGCGCCCGGTCGTGGTCAACGCCGGGCTCGTCGACGCGGCGACGATGCTGGGCGATCGGATGGCCGGCGTCGTCTTGGGCGCGGGGACGGATCCTGACCGGGCAGCGGAGGAGCTGCTGGCGCTCCTGGCCGACGACCGAACAGCGTCACGGGCCGTGGGCCTGGCCGCGGACCACTTCGACCTGGATGCCGGGGTGGACGCCCTGATGGGCGTGTATCGGGACCTCTGGGACGGGCCGGAACGCGCCTGAGCGCCCCGATCACGGTTTCCAGAGGGGATACGGTACGGCGATGACCGGGTCGCGTCGGGCGCAGCGTCGGGGGAGACGGCGATGAAGGCCGTGATCCTGGCCGGCGGCCTGGGGACCAGGCTCGCCGAGGAGACCCAGGTGCGACCGAAGCCCATGGTGGAGATCGGTGGACGCCCACTCCTCTGGCACCTCATGAAGATCTACTCCGCCCACGGCGTCGACGACTTCATCGTCTGCTGCGGCTACAAGGGCTACGTGATCAAGGAGTACTTCGCCAACTACTTCCTGCACGTCTCGGACGTGACGTTCGACGTGGCGGCCAACACGATGGAGGTCCATCGGGATCGGGCCGAACCGTGGCGGGTCACGCTGGTGGACACCGGCGACGACACGTTGACCGGTGGTCGGCTCAAGCGGATCGCCGACTACGTGGACGGCGACGAGGCCTTCTGCATGACCTATGGAGATGGGCTCGGCGACGTGGACGTGACCGCCCTCGTGGCCTTCCACCGGGCCCACGGCCGGGCGGCCACCGTGACGGCGGTCAAGCCGCCGGGACGGTTCGGCGCCCTGGACCTCGACGGCGACGAGGTCACCGGCTTCACCGAGAAGCCGCCGGGGGACGACGGCCTGATCAACGGGGGGTTCTTCGTGCTCCATCCCTCGTGCCTGGACCTCGTCGAGGGCGACGACAGCCGCTGGGAGGATCGACCGCTCCAGACGTTGGCCGAGCGGGGCGAACTCCGGGCCTTCCACCACGACGGCTTCTGGCAGCCCATGGACACCGTGCGCGAGCGCGACCTCCTGTCGGACCTGTGGGACTCGGGGCGGGCGCCCTGGAAGGTCTGGTGACCGGCGGTCGATGAACTGCCGCTGCTGCGGGTCGGCCCTCGAACAGACCTTCCTGGACCTCGGCAGTTCGCCGCCGTCCAACGCCTACCTGAGGGGGGAGGACCTGGCCGGGCCGGAGGTCTGGTATCCGCTGGAGGTCATGGTGTGCGGTTCCTGTCGGCTGGTCCAGACGCGTGACTTCGCCCGGGCCGATGAACTGTTCACGGACGACTACGCCTACTTCAGCGGGTTCTCCACCGGCTGGGTCGACCACTGCCGACGGTACGCCGACGACATGGTGGACCGTCTCGGCCTCGGTCCCGGGAGCACCGTGGTCGAGGTGGCCTGCAACGACGGGACCCTCCTCGCCCAGTTCCTCGACCGGGGCATCCGCTGCCTGGGGATCGAGCCGACGGCCAGCACGGCCGCCGCGGCCCGGGACCTCGGCCTCGAGGTGGTGGAGGAGTTCGTGGGCGTGGCGACGGCCGAGCGTCTCGCCGCCGACGGCGTGTCGGCGGATCTGCTGGCAGCCAACAACGTGGTGGCCCATGTCCCGGACATCGTGGACTTCGTCCGCGGATGCGGCCTCCTCCTCGCGCCCGACGGCGTGGCCACCTTCGAGTTCCCGCACCTCCTCCGGCTGGTCGAGGGCGTCCAGTTCGACACCGTCTACCACGAGCACTTCTCCTACCTGTCGCTGACCAGCCTGAGCCGGGTGGTCGACGCCGCGGGCCTGGTCATCCACGACGTGGAGGAGGTCCCGACGCACGGGGGCAGCCTCCGCGTCCACCTGGGACGCCCGGAGGGAGCGCATCCCATCTCTCCCGCCGTCGATCGCCTGCTCGACGGCGAGGAGGCGGTCGGCGTGGGGAACGACGACTTCTACCGGGGCTTCCAGGTCGAAGCCGACCGGGTGAAGGACGACCTCCTGCGGTTCCTGCTGGACGCTCGGGCGGAGGGGCGAACGGTGGTGGGGTACGGGGCGGCGGCCAAGGGCAACACCCTGCTCAACTACGCCGGAGTCCGTCCCGACCTGCTGCCGTTCGTGGTGGACCGCAATCCGGCCAAGCAGGGCCGCTTCCTCCCCGGGAGCCGGATCCCCATCGTGGAGGAGGATCGGCTGTCCGAGGCCAGGCCCGACCACGTGCTGGTCCTCCCCTGGAACCTCCGAGCGGAGCTCGAGGCGAGCCTGGCCTACGTCCGGGACTGGGGCTGCTCGATCGTGACCGCCGTCCCGGAACTCCGGATCGCCTGAGGTCGACCCGTGGCGACGGGTGGCGGTCGAACAGCCGGTCGCCACGCCGCCGGTACGCTGGAGAAGGCCTGACTCCCGGATCCCCGTCGTGAGCCCCTCCATGAGCACCGCTGAACCCGTCCTGATCGACTGCACCCTGCGAGACGGCGGCTACCACAACGCCTGGGACTTTCCGGTCGACCTCATCGAGGAGTACCTGCGGGCCATGGCCGCCATCTCCGTCGACGTCGTCGAGCTCGGCTTCCGCTCGGTCGAGGAGGAGGGCTTCCGCGGGGGCTGTGCCTTCACGACCGATCGCTTCATCGAGGGGCTGACCATTCCGGACGGCATGACCATCGGCGTGATGGTCAACGCCGGCGAGCTCGTCCGGTCGACGGACGGGATCGTCGCGGCGGTCGACGGGTTGTTCGCCCCTGCCTCGGAGTCCCGGGTCTCGTTCGTCCGGCTGGCCAGTCACCTGGCCGAGCTGGACGGAGCGCTGGAGGCGACCGTGCGGCTGCGGGAACTCGGCTACCGGGTCGGCGTGAACCTGATGCAGATCGCCGACCGCACGGACGACGAGGTGGAGGAGGTGGCCCGTCGGGCCGCGGCCTGCCCGCCGGACGTCCTCTACTTCGCCGACAGCCTGGGCAGCATGGATCCCGACCAGACCGCGCACATCGTGGGGGTGCTCCGCCGGGCCTGGGACGGCCCGCTGGGCATCCACACCCACGACAACATGGGGCGCGCCCTGGTCAACAGCCTGCGGGCGCTCGACGAGGGGGTGTCGTGGCTGGACGCCACGGTCACCGGCATGGGCCGCGGACCGGGGAACGCCCGGACCGAGCACCTGGTGGTCGAGGTCGCCGAGCGGCGGGGACGCCAACTCGACATCGGTCCGCTGGTCGCTCTCGTCGAGCGACGGTTCCGGCCGATGCAGGCCGAGTACGGCTGGGGGACCAACACCTACTACTACCTGGCCGGCAAGTACGGAATCCATCCGACCTACGTCCAGTCGATGCTGGCCGACTCGCGCTACGCCGAGGAGGACGTCCTCGCCGTCCTCGAGTACCTCCGCCGGGCCGGGGGGAAGAAGTTCAGCGTCGAGGCCCTCGAGACCGGCCGGAACTTCTACGACAGCCAACCGTCGGGGACGTGGGCCCCGGCCGGACTGATCCGGGGCCGGGACGTCCTCGTGCTCGGATCCGGCCCCGGCGTCGCCACCCACCGGGCAGCCCTGGTCGATTTCATCGAGTCGGTACGACCGGTGGTGGTGGCCTTCAACGCGGACTCGGTCCTCGACGATCGCCTGGTCGACCTCCGGGTGGCCAGCCACCCCTACCGGCTCCTGTCCAACGCCGCAGCGCACCACAAGTTGCCGCAGCCCCTCGTGACACCGTTCTCGATGTTGCCGGACGCGGTCCGCGATCCGTTGGAGGGCAAGGAGGTGCTGGACTTCGGGTTGGCCGTCCGCCCGGACACCTTCGAGTTCTCCGAGCAGCACTGCGTCCTTCCCACCTCGTTGACCGTGGCCTATGCCCTCGCCGTGGCCGCGAGTGGAGGAGCGACGAGGATCCTCCTCGCCGGCTTCGACGGGTACTCGGCCGATGATCCGAGGAACCTCGAGGTGGACCACCTGCTCGCCGGCTTCTCGGCGACCGACGGCGCCCCCGAGGTCCTCGCCATCACCCCCAGTCGCTATGACGTGGCCGCCGGCTCCGTGTACGCACTGGCCTGAGGGGCTGTGGACCATGGATCGATGGGGAGATCGCCGACAGTGGCTCGGGAGGATGGCCTGATGGACCGATTCGACGTGATGCGGGGACTGCTCGCCGACTCGAAGTACTTCAAGTTGGTGTGCGGGGCCGGCAACGAGAACGCGGAGGAGGTCCGCCGGTTGGCGTTCGTCTACACCCTCGCCGGGGCCAACGGGTTCGACGTGTCGGCCAAGCCGGACGTGGTGACGGCCTGCGGCGAGGGCATCGACCTGGCGTACGCCCACGCCGACCACTTCGCCGTCGAGGTCCCGGTCCGCCCCTTCATCACGGTCAGCGTCGGGATGCCCGGCGACCACCACGTCCGCAAGGCGTTCATCATCGACGACTGCGTGAGCTGCGACCTCTGCATCCCCGTCTGTCCGACCGACGCCATCCCCGACAGCCTGGAGATCATCCCCGAACTGTGCATCGGGTGTGGCAACTGCGAGGCGGCCTGCCCGCCGAAGGTCGCCGCCATCCGCTACCGGCACAACGGCAAGGAGTTGGCCGAACTCCTCCCACGGTGCATCGAGGCGGGCGCCGAGAACATCGAGCTCCATGCGGCGGTGCCGGGCGACGAGGCGATCATGGAGGAGTGGGTGACGGTGAACGCCGCCCAGCCCGAGAACTTCATCTCGATGTGCCTCGACCGGTACCACCTGTCGAACGTGCAGCTGATCGAGCGGATCCGGGCCGCCCACGAGGTGGCGGGGGAGCGGACCGTCATCCAGGCCGACGGCGTGCCGATGAGCGGCGGAGCCGACGACCACAACACGACGCTCCAGGCCGTGGCCATCGCCGACGTCATCCAGAAGGACCTGAAGGACAAGGACCGGGCGTTCCGGGACCTCCCCGTCCTGCTCTCCGGGGGGACCAACGGGAAGACGGCCGAGATGGCCCGTCTCTGCGACGTCCCGTACCAGGGGGTCTCCATCGGGACCCACGCCCGGGGCATCGTCAAGGGCTGGGTGTCGGAAGACGGATTCGAGGACGACCTCGAGGCCGTCGGTCGGGCCCTCGGCCCGGCGGCCGACCTGGTGGCCCGGAGCGTCGCCGCTTGACCGGGCTCCGGTCCGGTGGGGACCGGATCCTGGACGGCTGCGAAGCGGTGCTGTTCGACAAGGACGGCACCCTCGTCGACATCCACCACTACTGGGCCTCGATGATCCGACTCCGGGCTGCGCTCCTCACCGAGCGGTGGGTGGGGGAGGCTGACGTGGACGGGACGGCCGAGCACCTCGTGGACGCCATGGGCGTCGACTCCGTCACGGGTCGGATGAAGCCCGAGGGGCCGGTCGGCGTCCATCCCCGGTCGGCCATCGTGAGCGTGGCCGCCGAGGTGATCCGTGCAGCAGGAGGAGGGGTGGACGAGCGCGACGTCGAGGAATCCTTCGCCGAGGTGGATCGCCGCACCGCGCGCGACCTCTCGCCGTTGGTCCGCGTCCTGCCGGGGGTCGAAGACCTCCTCGACCGACTCCGCGCCAGCGGGGTGGGGACGGCCGTGGTCACCACCGACCTCGCCGAGCGGGCTCGACAGGGGCTCGGGGCGGTGGGCCTCCTCGACCGGTTCGACGTGGTGGTCGGAGGCGACGACGTGTCACGGACGAAGCCGGCACCGGACCTCGCCGTGGCGGCACTCGACGCCCTGGGGGTGGATGCGAGGTCGGCGGTGGCGGTCGGGGACCACCCGGTGGACGTCGGGATGGCCGTGGCCGCCGGGTGTGGCGCAGCGGTCGGCGTCCTGACCGGCCTCGCCGATGAGGCGGCCTTCGCCGGGGAGCCCTGTATGACGGTGCCGGATCTGACACATTTGTCGGTGACCTGAGGAGGGTCCGATGTTCGACGACCACCGCCTGCGCAACCGGATCCATGCCGGCATCCCGGTCCTGGGGACCTGGAACACCATGGCCGCGCCGCTGGCCACCGAGGCCATGGCCCGAGGTGGCTTCGACTTCCAGGTCGTGGACCTCGAGCACGGACCGTTCGTCCTCGACCGGGTCCACGAGCACGTCTCGGCGTGCGAGGCCTCCACGGCGTGCGCACCCCTGGTGAGGGTGCCGGCCAACGCCGACTGGATGGTTCTCCAGGCGTTGGACCAGGGGGCGCACGGTGTCGTCGTCCCGCACGTTCCCGACGTCGGTGCGGCGCGGGAACTGGCGTCCTCGCTCCGCTACCACCCGGAGGGCGGGCGGGGCTTCACGCCGTTCTCGAAGGCCGGAGGCTTCACCAACCGCGACGTGGCCGGCCACGTGGAGCGGAGCAACTCCGGGGTGGTGGGCGTGGCCATCGTGGAGTCGTCGGAGGGCCTCGAGTCGGCGGGGGAGATCGCCGCGGTTGACGGAATCGACGTGGTCTACTTCGGCGCCTACGACCTGTCCCAGGATCTCGGGCACCCGGGGCAGCCGATGCACCCGGCCGTGGTCGAGGCCATCGCCGACGGGGTCCAGAGGGTCCGTGCGGCCGGTGGGTGCGCCGGTGGCTTCGTTCCGCAGGACCGCGAGGGGATCGCCTGGCTGCTCGAGATGGGCATGGGCTTCATCACCTACGAGGTGGATGCGTCGATCCTGCACCACCACGTGGCCGACGTGTCCGACTGGTTCGCCGGCGAACTGGGTCGATGAACGCCCGACGGCCTCACACCACGGCGATCATCCCCGCCCGACTCGAGTCGGCCCGCCTTCCCGGCAAGGCACTGGTCGACATCTGCGGGCTCCCGATGGTGGTCCACGTCTACCGTCGGTGCCAGCTGGCCGAACGCCTCGACGACGTGGTGGTGGCCACCGACAGCGACGAGATCCGCACGGTGGTCGAGGCCCACGGCGGGCGGGTGGTCATGACCCGATCGGACCACGACAACGGAACCGAGCGGATCGCCGAGGCCGCCGAGTCGCTGGACTCGGAGGTCGTGGTCAACGTCTTCGGCGACGAGGCCCTCGTGAACCCGGCATCGATCGACGCCGTGGTGGCAGCCGTCCAGGACGACCGGGACGTCCAGGTGGCGATCCTCGTCAACCCGTTCTCGAAGCGGAACTCCCCGTCGGACATCAAGGTCGTGCTCGACGACCACGACAACGTGCTCTACCTCTCGCGGTCCGACATCCCCTCGGACGCGAGGACCCCGGACGCGCCGATGCTCAAGGCGTACCACATCCTCCCGTTCCGACGGAACTTCCTCCTCGAGTACGCCGCCTGGCCCCCGGGTCGCCTCGAGCAGGTCGAGTACCACGAGCACCTCCGGATCCTCGAGCGGGGCCATTCCATCCGCGCCGTCCACGTGGAGAGCAGTGCGGTGAGCGTCGACACCCCCGAGGACCTGGACTACGTCCGAGGGCTCATGCTCGAGGATCCCCTGTTCCCCCGCTACCGGGACGCGTCGGATGGCTGAGGGCAGGGCCGG
>JAERSW010000047.1 GCA_016845305.1 Acidimicrobiales bacterium | reverse complement strand
GCGCCCGTCGAGGCGCCGAAACGGGCCGTCCCCCGCTATCGTTTCCGACTGACGCGGACGTAGCTCAGCTGGTAGAGCATCACCTTGCCAAGGTGAGGGTCGCGGGTTCGAATCTCGTCGTCCGCTCCACTCGGAACCCCCTGCACCGCAGGGGGTTCCGCCCGTTTTCGGCCTTCGGCGGCCGTGTCGGGGGAGCGGCATCCTTGCGCCGGTGACCGTTCCGGGTGTAGCCCGGTGGCATCAGGCGAAGAGGAAGCTGGCCCTCGAGAGAGTCGGCTCCCGTTCCGGGGCCGGCCGGATGGGTGTTCACGGCCCTGCTGACCGCATCCCTCGCCGCCTGCGGAGGTTCGGGCCCGGCTGCCGTCGATGGACCGACGACGACCGTTGGTACCCCACCGGCCCGGGAAGACCCAGGCGGAATCCGCGAGGATCCCGAACCGACGGCGCGGCCGAAATCCGGTTCGACCACGACGACGGGTCCAGCCGCCAGCAGGGACCACGGGAGCGACCGGGAGGTGGCGGACCCCTCCGAACCGCCGGCGGAGTCCGAGGCCGCCGAAGCCCCCGTCGAAACGGTCGCTGCTCCGGTCACCACCATTCCGCGGGACTTCGACGAGGTCGTCTGGGACCACCGGGTGGAGCGGGGAATCGGCTCGGGCGACTGTCCCACCGTCTCGCCGGCCGTCGTCGCCCCCGGGTCCTACGGAGGGCCGCTGTTCGACTCCCACTTCCACCCTCCGCACCTGCCCGACACGCCCCCCGGCTACGAGGGCGGCGAACGCGACCTCCCCGGCTTCGCCGTGAGTCGCTACCACGACTGGACCTTCGAACCAGAGCCCACCGACCCGATCCGCCTCCAGAAGCCCATCGCCGGCCGCAACGTGACCATGCAGGACCTGGCGTGCCTGCTGGCCGCCGACGGGACGGACGGGGCCTTCAGCTTCTTCCCGGTGTTCGAGAACATCCAGGAGCCTGCGCTGGAGGTGGCGGCCCGGACCGTCGCCGCCCACCCGGACCTCTTCGTCCCGTTCATCATGCCGCCGGGCCACCACGACGTTCCGCCGACCGTCGACGGGACCGTCCTCGCCGAGATGGTCGGGTCCCGTCCCGGCCTCTTCGTCGGCTACGGCGAGATCGGCCTGTACGGACTGGGCGAACGCCGGGCCGAGGACGACTATCCGCCCGACGCCGAGATCCTTCAGGGCGTCTACCGGGTCGCCGACGAGCACCGCCTGATGGTCTACCTGCATCCCGGAAACGGCCAGGCCGACGGCCTGGCCCGGGCACTGGAGGCCCACCCGGACATCGAGTTCATCGTCCACGGCGACCAGATCCAGCCGTTCATCCTCGACCTGATGGACCGGTTCCCGAACGTCTCGTTCACCGTGAACGACCTGGTCGGTGACCAGTACCTCCTGCGACCGGAGGTCACCAGGGAGGAGTTCTTCCGGCGGACGGACGACTTCGCTACGCTACTGCGGCTCGACCTGTCGGTCTGGAAGCCGATGATCGAGGCGTATCCGGACCGGTTCATGTGGGGGACCGACCGCGGCGGCCAGGCGGTCTGGACCTTCGACCTGGACGTCGGTCGTCGGCTCGTGGCCTATGGGCGAGCCTTCATCGCCGGCCTCGACCCGTCGGTACGCGAACGGTTCGCCTACCGGAACGCCCACCGGATCATGGGGAGTGGGCTCGACGAACCGGTGGCCTCGGCGCTCACCGGGCCCCCCGGGGACACGACCGGCGTGAACGCCCTGCACGACCTGCTGCGGGACGAGCGGTCCACGATCCGCTTCGGGACCCAGGCTGACCCGGCGACCGTCACGCTCGGGCCGACCGACGGTGGCCGCCCGACGCTTCCGCCGTACGACGGAAAGAACAGCCTGAACGTCAAGATGCCGGTGGGCACGCCGGTCCTCGCCCCACTCGACCTCGAGTTCGTGGGGTTCAAGAACCGGAGCGCCGTCTACCGCCAGGACTCTCCCGACCGGCCACGCCAGGAGCCGTTCGACGACCTCGAGCTCTGCTTCGAGTCGGTCGACGAGGGCTGGCCCGGCCTCGTGGTCTGCGCCTACCACCTCCGGACCACGCCGCTGCTTCCCGGGCACCTGGTGAACGAGGGTTGTCGGATGGAGGAGCGGTGGACCGGTGGGGGCGCCGAGGCGGGCCGGATCTACTACCTCGAGAACATGTCGGAGTGGGAGAACCTGGATCCCGCGAGCTGCGAGCCACGGCTGGGCACGGTGGTGCGGCGCGGCGGGATCCTCGGCTTCTCGGGCCAGGTCGACCAGAACCCCCACGTGGGCCTTCGATTCAAGGTTCCCGGTGCCGCCGTCAACCCGTTGACGGTCCGTGGCGACCCCAACCTCCACTGGGTCCAGCCCTCTGCGTTCTTCTGGTGGCGGTGTCACGAGCCCGGCGTGGAGTTTCCGCGGGGCGTCCTGGCGTATCCCTTCGACTGCGGCGAGGTCGCCGGGTCGGCGACGCCGCCCACGACCACCACGACGGCGACTGCCGCCGGGTCGGTGCCGACGACCACCCGGGCGGTCGTGCCGCCGGTGACCACCGTGACCACGGCCCCCGTGACGACGACCACCGTGGGAGCGCTCGCTGTGGACTGCGCCTTCGACGACGGGACCCGCCGGATCTCCTGTCGGGCGACCGGCGGCTCGGACGGCTCGAACCGCTGGACGTCGAGCCTCGGGAGCGGCTGGAGTGGTGGCGACCGTTACGACCGCGAGCTCGACTGGGGAGAACCATCGCCGGCAGTGACCGTGCGACTGGAGCGGTGCGAAGGTGGTGACTGCGAGGTGGCGACCGCCACGGTGGACCTCTCGAACCGTTCCCTCGGCGACTGCCCGACGGACTTCGAGGGGTGGTTCACCACCTTCCCCCTCCCGGACCTGTCGGAGGTCTACGAGGTCGGGCCCCCGTTCCGGATCATCCCCGACGACTACAAGGGCCATGGCTACTTCCGGGTCCCCAGTGGGGGGAACGCCCGCGAGGTCCGGATGCCGGCCGACGGGATCCTCGTCGAAGGGTCGGTGTACGTCGGCGAGACGGCGCCCGAACCCCAGTACCTCCTGGTCTTCCGGACCCGGTGCGAGGGGCTGTCGTTCCTGTTCGACCACGTCGGCGTGCCCGTCCCGTCAATCGCCGCGCTCCTCGACTGGGAGCCCACGGCGAGCAGTGCCACGACCAGCATCGGGCCCGTTGCGTTCTCGGAGGGCGATCTGGTGGGCACGAGCATCGGCACGGTCGCCGACGGCAACTCGTTCCTGGACTTCGGGGTCAACGACTCGTTCGCCCGCTGGCCGACGCCGAAGCACCCCAACGCCCACGGGCGGTTCCTGACCGCGGTGTGCATGTACGACTTCTTCGACGAGGCCACCGCGGCGTACCTGCGGGCCTACCAGCACGCCGGCTCGACCATGGAGGAGGGGTTGTGCCCACGCGGCTGATCGCGGCGGCGTTCCTGACCGCTGTCGTGGCGGGGTGCGGGGGGACGACGATCCAGGAGGCCGGTCCCGGACCCGACTCCTCGACGACGGTCCTTCCCGTGCAGGCGACGACCGCCCCGCCTTCTTCGTCGGCGGCTCCTCCGACCGTGGGCACGACGTCTTCGACGGCGGCCCCATCGACGTCTACCGCCGCCGTGGTTCCATCGACCACGGTCACGGCCACGACGGTCCCACCTGACGCGACCACGACGGTCGCACCCACGACGACGGTCCCTCCGGCGACCACGACGGTCGCACGACGGGAGCGACGGGCCGACGAAGTCGCCCCCGTCGGGCAGGCGGGGAACGGGATGTCGGTGGCCCAGCCTGCCGCGCCGCTTCCCGAGGGCTACCTCGAGCAGGAGTTCTTCGTCGCTGGTCGGGCCGAGGGCTATGAGGCGGATGGCGCACCGGACCGGGCGGGGTTCCCGTCGGCCGTGCCGACGGGCGAGCAGGACTATCGAACGAGGATCGTGGTCCGACGCCCGGTGGACCCGGAGGCGTTCAGCGGCGTCGTCTTCGTGGAGTGGTGGAACGTCACGGCGGGAAGCGACTCGAGCCCCGACTGGGCCTACCTCGCTGCTGAACTGGGCCGACAGGGGCACGGCTACGTCGGTGTCTCGGCCCAGGCCATCGGGATCATGGGCGGGACCACTCGGCTGGGGGGCCCGGCAGTGGGCCTCGTGCAGGTCGATCCGGAGCGGTACGGCACGCTCGCCCATCCGGGTGACGCCTATTCGTACGACGTCTTCTCCCAGGTGGCGGACGCGGTCAGGGAGCCGGGATGGGGGTTGTTCCCGGGACCGGCCTTGGTCCGCCGGATCGTTGGCATGGGGACCTCGCAGTCCGCCGCCTACCTCGTCACCTACGTCAACGCCGTCCATCCGATGGTCCGCGTCTTCGACGGATTCCTGGTCCACGGTCGGCCGGGGGGAGCGGCCGCCATCGACGGTTCCTGGGGGCTGGCCGGGATCCAGGGGTCGGAGAGGATCCGGACGGATCTCCATGAACCAGTGCTCACGGTCCAGAGTGAGACCGACCTGACGGTGCTCGGCTACTGGGAGGCCCGGCAGCCCGACACCGAATACGTCCGGACGTGGGAGGTGGCCGGTACGGCCCATGCCGACGCCTCCATGCTCACCGCTGGCCTGGGAGGACGGCGGGACCCCTCGGTCGGGGTCGTGGTCGGGTGCGAGGAGCCGATCAACGCCGGCCCGTTCGCCGAGGTCTACCGCGCGGCCAGCCGCCGACTGGTCGAGTGGGTCGAGAGGGGGGTGGCCCCGGCGCCCACGGACGACCTCCTCCTCCAGCCCGGTGGCATTGCCCGTGACGAGTTTGGCATCGCCATCGGCGGCGTCCGCAGCCCGCTGGTCGATGCACCCCTCGACGTGCTCAGTGGCGATCCACCGGGGTCCGGAGCGATGTTGTGCGTCCTCTTCGGATCGACGACCCCGATCCAGCAGTCCCGGTTGGTCGAGCGGTACGGGTCGTCGGACGGACACCTGGCTGCCTTCGAGGCGGCCGCCGCCGACGCCATCGCAGCAGGGGTCCTCCTTCCAGAGGATGGCGAGGTACTCCTCGCCGAGGCGCGGTCCCGGGAGTTGGACTGGTGATCGCCGCTTCTGGAGGCAGGGCCACTGTCGTCCTCGTCGGCCTCGCCCTCCTCGCCGGGTGCGCGTCGTCCGGGTCAGCTCCTGACGACCGCCCTGTGGCAGTTCCGGTCGACCAGAAGCAGTTGGGGACGCCGGCGAGCGAGTCTGTTCGCCCATCGATCGCCTCTCCAGCGTCATCGAGCGTCACCGTGGGTTCGACTGTGGTTGCGTCGTCGACCTCCGTGCCGCCGACCACTGAACCGCCGACGTCCGTGGCCGGGACGACCACCAGTCCGCCGACGTCCGCGGCCGACGCGAGGACGACGACCACCTCACCAACTCCTTCCCCGTCGACCACCACCGTGTCGACTGAGTCGATTCCGGCGATGCCGACGCCAACACCGGTGCCGACCACGGTCCCGTCGTTGACACCGCGCGGGCATCCGAAGGTCTGCCAGCCGTGGAACGGCGTGCAGAACCGCCCTGACCTGACCGAACTGGAAGCGGTCGCCCTCCACGACCTCTGGTGGACCGGGACGTGGCGGATGGGACTCCAGTGGAAGGTGGACGACGAGCAACGCTACGTAGGGCTCTCCACGACGCTCGTCGACATCGAGGGAGATCCCGGCCTGAAGGTCGCCCGCGAGCGACGCGACGAGCTCCGTCGCCTCAATCCCGACCTCCGGGTCCTGATCTCGCTCCTCTACCGGGAGGCCGACTACCGGGAGGACGAGACCGATCTGCGGTGGTGGGAGATCGGCCACTACCCGCCCGACTCGCCGTACTGGATCCGGGATGGAGCGGGTGACCCCGTGCCCGGGTGGGGGGAGGACGCGGACCTCGACGGCACGATCGAGCCCGACGAGATCCTGTCGTCACTGCTCGACTTCCGGAACGCCGAGGTCATCGAGTTGGTCGCCCAGCGGGCACTCGCCGTGAAGCGTTCCGGCGTGGCCGACGGGGTCTTCCTCGACTGGTGGAACGAACACGGTCGGACCGCCGGCTCCTACCTGGACTGGTCCATCTTCTACATGACCGCCGAGGAGGAGCTCGACTCTCGCCTGCGACTGCTGAGGCGGATCCGGGAGCTTGTCGGCGAGGACTTCCTGATCCTGTTGAACACCAACGAGCGGACCGCCCCGCTGTCGGCGCCGTTGGCCAATGGCACCTTCATGGAGCTCTGGAAGCCCGACTGGTCGACGGGCTACACGCTCGAACAGGTGAAGGGCTTCGAGGACACGCTCTCGTGGGCCACTGAGGCGTTCCGGGAACCGCGGATCAACTGCCTCGAGGGGTGGAGGGTCGTCACCGACTACGGCAACGAATCCGCCCAGGTCGAGGAACGGAACTCGCCGGAGAACCGCCAGTGGATGCGGCTGTTCACGACGATGGCCCTCACCCACTCCGACGAGACGGTGGTGTTCGGCGACGACAACGCGGAACCCAACTGGGATCACCACCACAACTGGTACCCGTTCTGGGACGCCGACCTCGGTGAACCGGTCGGGGCGAAGCGGTCGGTCCTCGACGGTGTGGACGGACTCTTCGTCCGTCGGTTCACGAACGGCTACGCCGTCTACAACCGGTCCGGTTCGCTGCGGACGGTGCGATTCCCGGTCGATGTCGAGTCCGTCGCCGATGGTCGGACGGGCCTGGTCCACGACGTGTCCGACATGGACGGTGGGATCTACCTGGGCACGCCGACGGAAGACCCCCCGACCCTGGAGGTGTCGGACCGACTCGCCTCGCACCTGTTCGTCCCGGTCGGGGAGTCCCGGTCGTTGGCCGGCCTCGGCGACCTCCTGGAGGTGGTCCCGATCGACGGTGCCGACGTGGTCGTCGTCGAGGGTCGAGGCGTCCGGGCCGTCGGGCCGGGGATCGCCTGCCTGCGCTTCCGGTACCGGGACCTTCCGGGGGAGAACGGTGTCCAGACCGCCTGCGTGGTGACCTACGACGAGGTCGGGACCTGTGCCGGTCGGGAACGCGTCGCCCTGGACCTGGAGCGATTCGGCGACGGCACGGCCGGTCCGCTCGGGAACGCCGACCTGCTGGCCTCCGGTGACGGCTCGCTGGCCGCCGTGTGTCGATCGGACTCCGGGGGGATCCGCGTCCGCGACGCAGGGACCCACCTCCCGCCGCTCTACCTGCACGTCGTCGACGCCCTGACCGACGGCCCGTACAGCCTCGGCGACGACGAGCAGGACCGTCTCCGGGCCAGCACCATCACCAGGGCGGACGGGGTCGAGCTGGCGCCACCATGGGTGGTGGCCGCCTCGTGGGACGTCGTCGAGCCGACCATCGTCGACGGTGAGCTGGACTACGGGTTCCGGCCCTGCGCGGAGTCACCGGGATGTTCCGACCGGTCCGACACGGTCCGGCGTGGCGACGTCCTGACCATCGGCCCGGGCATCCCGTGGGGGGCGCCGGCCCGATGGATGGCCCTCCCCGAGGAGCAGATCGACCGGTACGTCCACGAGCGCACGGGGATTCGATGGGCGGAGGTGCTCGAGCGCGACCCCGCCCTGCCCGAGGTGGTCCTCGTCCGCCTGGCCAACGCCGACCTGCTGGCCGACATGGTCCCGTGGTTCGACGACCTCCACGACCTCCGGGCCAAGGACGTGCCCGTCGCCTACGGCGCCTGGGTGAACGAGTCGATCATGAACAAGTGCCGGCCGGAGCCGGAGAACAGGGTCGTCTGCCAGCGGATCGAGGACGCCGTGGAGGCCTGGGAGCGGTCGGTCATCGCCGGTCTGCGGGACGACGGGCACCGACTGTGGTCGCTGGTCTCTCTCGTCCTCGACGGCGACGGCTCGTGGGCGGCGGCCGAGGCACGCCACCGGCCTCGACCGGACCTCTTCGATGGGGCCCTGGTCAGGGTCCAGGTCGCCGAGACCTTCACCGGTGCTGATGCCGCCGCCGGTCTGGCTGCGGTCGTTCGACAGGCGGACGCGCTGCTGCCGGCGAATGGGCCGGTCGTGGTGATGGGGGCCGGTCCGCCGATCACCGCCCAGACGGGTGCGGGCGGCTTCTGCGAGGCGGAGGTCTGCCCGTCCGACTTCGACGCCTCGTACGACCAGTTCGTCGCGTGGTTGGACGCCTCCATGGCGACCTTCGGGGAGCGCCTGGTCGGGGTGGGCATCCCCATGTTCGACGGCTCCCACTTCGACATCCGGGACCCCATCGAGACCTTCCCCCGATACGGGCTGAACCGAGTCGGCGAGACCGGCTTCAACCATCCGGGGCTGAACCCCTGGCGCGTCGCAGGAGCGGTGCCCGGTGGGTGAGGGGCGGCGTCGGTCTGCCGCCTGTGCGCTGGTCCTCGCCGCCGCGGCGGCGTGCGGTGGGGCCGGTCCTCGAGCCTCGGTGCCCGAACCGGCGACACAGGTGGCGACCACCGTCGAGGCGGGCGGTCTGGACGTCGCGTCGGCCACCAGCACCTCGGTGGTCGGTACCGATGCGGCCGATCCTTCGGCCGTTGCGCCGACCGCGCCTTTGACCCTGGCGCCATCGACCGTGTCCGAGGGAACGTCGGTGGAGGGCACGACGACATCTGTGCCCGTGGAGTCGACGAAGGACGTCTCGACCGACGAGGAACCGGGAACCGTCCCGGAGTCGGAGCCGGAGCCGGAGCCGGAGTCGGCGCCAGCAGATGCGATCTTCGACCTCGGTCTGGTGCCGGAGGTGGAGATCGACTGTGGGGAACCGGCGGAGGGCACCGGAACGGTCGACCCCTCGTCTGGTGCGGACGGCTCATGGCGCCGGATCCGACGCGATGGTGGCCTGACCGGTCGGTCCCCGCTCGTCGGCGACGTCTCGTGTCCGTCCGTGCTCTGGGCGAAGGACCTGAGTGCCCGGATCTCCCTCCTCGAACTCGTCGTCGATGGGTCGGATCCGCAGGGGATCGACCTCGCTGGGACCGGCACCTTCGGGAATCGGTGGTCCGTCCTCAGCGAGTTCGAGGTGGAGGGCCGCCGGATCGACCTCGACGGTGACGGCTGGAACACGGTCGACCCCACGGACTACGGAAAGCACCGCGTCGGGAACCTCCTGGAGGGCCCCGAGTTGGAACGGGTCAGTTGCGACTCCGGAGCCTTCCAGACCGGTGCCGGCGGCGACGACCCCCTGCCCTGCTACCTCCAGAGACGTGACGGCCGCGCCTGGCGCACGTCGTGGACCAGTCGTCCGTTCGCCGGGTTCACCAACGACATGTCGACGACCGGCCAACCCCTGGTCGGCGACTTCGACCTCGACGGCGAACCGGAGGTCGCCGTCCTCCCGTGGTACGACGTCCACCTCCTCGACCTGGCCACCGGAGCGGTCGAGGCGACCGCCCGGTACCAGGCCGACGTCTACGACCCCGACGACTCAACGACCGGTCGGGCCTACGGCTACTTCGGCGCACACGACCTCGGCGGCGACGGCCGATCCGAGTTCGTGGTCATGGGCGACTTCGAGATGTTCGTGTCGGTCCTCGGCTGGCGGGACGGACGCCTCGTGGAGCTGTGGGACCACCAGATCGAAGCGGGGACGACCCTCAACCGGGCGGTCCACGACACCGGAGCGGCTCCGGTGGCCGACCTCGACGGCGATGGCGTCGCCGAGATCGTCACCTCGGTCTTCAACGAGGACGGCGATGGCGAATGGCACGTCGTCGCCTTCGACGGTCTCACCGGTCGGGTCAGGCTGGACCTCGCCGGGCGCCATCTGGCCGGTCTGCGAGACGTCGACGGCGACGGAGCGGTCGAGGCCCTCGTGTCGGTGACGTCCGGGCCGGCCACGCCCGAGTTCGGTGCCGTCGAAGTCGTCGGACTCGTCGGCGACGCGCCGGCGGTGCTCTGGCGACAGGTTGGCGCCGGGTGGGCCCGCCTCGACCTGCCTGCGTTCCCGACGAACGTGAACAGCAGGTCCACCTGGGGCCGCCGGGCCATCCTCGGCGGCTGGGACCTCCCGGTCGGTGCCGACGTCGCCGTCCGGTCGGAGGCCGGCGGCGGCGAGGTCCTCCTCCAGTTCCTGCGCTGGCGGGTCGACGGATTCGAGGTGGTCGGCACCGCGCTCGGGCCCGGCCTTCGCCTCCGGGGAGCGACCCCGGACGGGAGGCTTCTGGCAGAGGCCACCTACCGTGGACCAGGCGTGACCGTGGAGGCCGATGGCGTCGGCCTCCGCCTCCTCTATGACGGTCGGATGGCGGTGGGCGATGGACCCGAGGCGACGAGGGGGTCGTTGCTGACGGGCGCCGTGGTCGGGACCCTTGCCGGAACCGACTCACCGACGGTGGTGGTGGAGGGTGTCGGCGGCCTCCTCCACGGAATCCGGACCGACGCCGATGGCGAGCCGGAGACGGCGTGGACGGTTGCCGGGCGGGGCATGGTGTCGGGATCGGACGTGATCGTTCCGGGCAACGGCATGGCCTCGGTCGCGCTGGCTGACGTGGACGGGACCGGCGACCTGGTGGTCGTGGCCGCCATGGAGGGACTAGACGGAAGGGCCCGCCTCCGTGCCCTGGACGGGATGGGTGGGGAGCGTTGGTCCACCACGTTCGATATCCCGGGTTCTCCCCCCATCTGGAATGTCGGGGGAATCATCCACTGGTCGTCGGGCTACTTCCGCCACCCCGGTCGGGAAGACGTCCTCGTCGGCGTGCGACGGACGAAGATGCACACCGACGAACTGCACCTGCTCGACGGCCGGACCGGCGAGTTGGTGTGGAGCCGGAGCCGGGGTGGGGTCTACACGGGTTGTGACGGGGCCTCGCCGTCCGGTGCAGGCGGCGCCCATCCGGCCATGGTCGATGTGGACGGAGACGGACTGGACGACGTGGTCAACACGTACTCGTCGATCTTCGCCATCTACGACGGAGCCGATGGTTCGGTCCTCCGCAACCGGTGGATGACCTCCTGGTGCCCTCACGAGGAAAACGTCTTCACCGACGGCTTCCTGAAGCACCCGCTCCCGGTGGTCCTCGACGGCGACGGGGTCCGGCCAGGCATCCTCCTCGGCGGGATCGACGCCACGATCGCCCGTCTGGGCCTGGACGGCGACGTCGTCTGGAACACGCCGATGTTCGGTGGATCGCCGAGACGGACCGTGCAGGTGGCCCTCGACCTCGACGGGGACGGTGAACGCGAGGTCCTCAGCGTCGGCCACTGCGCCGGCGGGCGGTCCGTCCAGGCCTTCGATGCGGCATCTGGCCGTCAGCGATGGCAGCTGGGTCTCACAGCGGTCTGTGGGTCGTGGGAGGTCCCGACCCACCTCGTCGCCGTCGACCTGGATGGGGACGGTCGGGAGGAGGCCTTCTTTACCCATCAGAACGTGCTCTACGCCCTCGAGATCGAGGACGACGAGCTGCGGACGGCGTGGACCGCGACGTTCTCTCCGGACTCCTGGTCGGCGACGTTGGGGACGTTGGCCGTTGGGGACGTGGACGGATCGGGCCGACCACGCCTCCTGGTCAACACCTCCTCGGGGCACCTGTACGTGGTGGGCTGACCGGCGGGCTCCCTTCGTCTGGGAGGATCGGGGCATGTGGCCCTGCCGGACGCTGGTAGTCGCCGTCGTCATCTCGGGGTGCGTCGGCTCGACCGGTTCGGAGGCCGAACCCGCGGCTCAGGCGGCAGGTGACCCGGTGGTCGCGTCGACGTCGTCCGCTGAGGTGTCGACGACGGGGGCGCCTGCTCCGACTACCAGCGCCGCACCGGCCTCGACAACCAGCGTCGGGCCGACAACCGTCGCGCCGACCACTGTCGTGCCGACGTCCCTGAGCACGAGCACCTCGACCACCATGGTTTCCGGATCGTCGACGACGACCAGCACCACGACCACGATCAACTCCTCGACGGCTCTACCGACCACCGTGGCGGTCGGACCGCCACCGACGCCCATTGAGCTGGAACCGGGGGAGCGGCTGCGGGTGGTGGTGACCGGGGACTCGGTGACCGACCAGGTGGCGCCGTACCTGACCTGGATCCTCGGTCGGGTCGCCGACGTGGAGGACCGGCACCACGGCGGGACGGCGCTGTGCGACTGGTTCGTCGAACGCGGCGACGACCTCGGCCTCGAGCACCTCGAGCCATGGCGACCGCACGTGTACGTCGTCGACCATGGCGGCAACGCGCTCACGCCGTGCATGGCCGACGGCGACGGGGTTGCCCTGAGCGGCGACGCCTACGAGGCGAAGTACCTGGCCGACAGCGACCGGGTGGTCGACCTGGCGGCACGGACCGACAGTCGGGTGTTGTTCGTCGACCAGCCGGTCGGCCGAGGCGACCTCCTGTCGGGCACCCACTTCGCGTTCCGGTCCATGCCCGAACGGCACCCCGGAGGACACGTCCGCTTCCTGTCGACGTGGCCGGCGGTGTCGCCGGGCGGCCGGTTCCTCCAGTCGGCCCCGTGCACCGATGACGAGCCGGGGTGTGTGGACGGCACGGGCGAGCTGCGGTCACCGTGGCCGAACGGACACCTGGAGGCGCTCGGCGCGTGGCGGTACGCCATGGCCATCGTGGACGAGTTCGTGGCCGCCGGGTGGGTCGCCGCCGCCGACGTCGACGTCACCGGCCGCGCCATGCCCTGAGCGGCCCGGTCGGTGACCTCAGTTCCCGGCTCCTCCCGAGGCCTCGCACCGCTCGATGAGCGCCTGCTGGTCGGGAGTCCGGTCACCTCCACCGACGAGTCGGTCCCACTCGCCCGCAGGAAGGTCGGAACGAATGCACTGGGTGATGTGAGGGGGGAGGTCGCCGAGTCGGGCTGAGCCAGCCTTCGGCCGGTCGCCACCGGAACCCGAGCCGTCTTCGGGTCGCCCACCCGATGACTCGCAGGTGCTGATGGCCTCGGCCTCCTCGGGTGTCGCCGTTCGTCCCTCGAGGAGGGTCGACCACTCGCCGGGTCCGATCCTCCGCACGATGCAGTCCACGAGGGGCTGGGGGAGGTCGCGCAGGAGTGCCCCGGAGGGCGCCATCGCCGGACCGCCGGAGGCGCCATCTCCCTGCCGATCGTCGATGATCTCCTGGGCTCCGCCCGAGGTCATGCAGTCGTCGATCACCGCCTCCTCGTCCGCGGTGGGCGTCGCGCCGCCTTCGATCTCCGCCCAGCGGCCTCCGATCGTCTCGGCAGCGCAGTCCACCGCGTAGGCCGGAAGGCCTTCCGTGGCACCGACCTTTCCGACGGTCGGCACCTCTCCGGTGCTCGATGGGCCCTGCGACTCGACGAGGAGGCGACGTAGCGACAGTTCCTGGTCGTATCGGCTGGCTGTTCCCCGATGACTGAGCGTGGTGACCTGGTCCGGATCGACGTCTGACGGCTGATAGCCGGGGGCGGTCGAGACGGCCATGCCGACCCCGGCGAAGCCGGCGTAGACGATCCCGCCGTCGCAGGAGACCGCGACCGAGGTCACCCCGGTCGTCCGGTCCACCCCGGCGAGCCCCCAGGCCGGCTTCGTGGGGTCGAACCAGTCAGGAGCGATGTCCAGCCACGTCTGGCCGAAGTCCGTCGATACCAGGAGACCGTCGACGGTGCCTGCGTAGATCACGCCGGGGTGGGCGGGATCGGCGGCAGCATCCCAGGCGTAGGCCTCGTGGGTCCTCACCCAGGTCGTCCCGCGGTCGGACGAGACGTAGAGGCCGCCACCGGTGGCGGCGACCACGGAGCGACCGTCGGTCGGGTGGGGGACGACCTCGTTGACCGATGCGGCGGAGCCCTCCCACTCGTCGAGGCGGGTCCACGACCGGCCCCGGTCGTCCGACCGCCAGACCCCGTTGCCTTGGATCGACTCCTGCTCGGTCGTGGCCAGGTACACGACCGACGGGTCGACCGGGTCGTAGGCGATGTCGTGGATCGACGTGGTGACGCCGATGTCATAACCCTCATGGGATTCCTCCCACGTGCGGCCACCGTCCTGGGAGCGGAAGATGTGCGAGCCCCGGAGCGGGGCGGGGGCGAATCCGCGGGGGTCGGTGACCGAGCCGACGAGCACCTCATTCGGGTCGTCGGGCGCGATGGCGATGCCGTGGAGGTGGAGGTTTCCGTGGTCCCGGATGCTGCTGTCGAGGTACTCCAAGCCGTCGTCCAACACGTTGAAGAACGTCTGCTCGCTCCTCGTCGACCACGAGACCCCGGAGTCACTGGTCACGCCGTATGACTCTTCGGGATGGGACGAAGAGATCGCGTAGCGGTTGGGATGTCCGGGCGTCGCGGCGATCTTCATCGGATAGTGCGTGAGATACGTGTTCGACTGTGACCAGGACCGTCCGGCATCTCGGGTCCGGAAGACACCGCGCCCGGCCGGTTGGCCCGTCCAGACCTCGCCCGGGTGCACGAGGCTGGCCTCGATGTCGATGAGCGTGTTCTCGACGAGACCCTGTCCCACCCGCTCCCAGGTGGCGCCGGCGTCGGTGGTGAGGAAGAGTCCTTGGCCGAACCACTGGCCCTGGACCTCGGCGTCGAGGCCGGCCCGGGCCGAGTACAGCTGCGAACTGGTGCCGACCAGCGCGTGGTCGGGTTCGGTCGGCCAGGTGGCCAGTGCCTGGAGGTTCGATGCGGGGAGGCCGTCCGGAAGGTCGAGTCCGGATACGTCGGCGAACGTCGACCCTCCGTCGGTCGACCGGGCGACGCCCGACCGGGTGGTGGCCCAGACCACGCCAGAATCCGGACCGGCAAGGCCGACGCGCTGTACATCCGTGTCAGGGAGGCCCTCGGTCGAGAGACTCCAACTGCGTCCCCCGTCCGTGGATCGGAGGACGCCGTCTGCCGATGCGGCGACCCAGGCGCGTCGTCCGTCGTGGCGGAGGTCGACCACGTCGTCGGCACCATCGGTTCCCGACACCGCCTGCCAGGTCGCGCCACCGTCGACGGACTCGTGGATGCCTAGCCCGCTTCCCATCAACACCCGGTCCGGATCGCGGGGATCGACGAGGAGGACGTTCACCTTCGGCGTGCGGACCGCCACCCGTTCGAACGAGTCGCCTCCGTCGTCCGAGCGGTAGACGATGCCGCCCTCGGCCAGGCCCATTCGTGCGACCTGTCGGAGGGCCGCCCCCAGCTGGTTCCGGCTGCCCTCGGAGTCGTCCTCCGGTCCACCACCTGATCCGTCCATGCCCTTCTGGGCCGTGTAGACGATCGAAGGATTGGAGGGGCTGATGGCCACGGTGGCGAAGGCCGCCCACGGAGGGCCGATGAACCCGCCGCGCAGGACCTGTTCGTAGCTGTCGGGTCGGCCGGTGGTGGTCCGCCAGAGTCCGCTCGAGTCGGCGTGGAAGGCGATGTCCGGGTCGGATGGGTGGATGGCAGCGTCCTTCGCGTGGTCGAAGCGGTGGAGCACCGTCCAGGTGCGTCCTCCGTCGTCGGACCGGTAGACGGCGTGGGCGTTCACCTCGATGCCGAGGTACAGGACCTCGGGGTTGCTGGGTGCGACGACGAAATTCGCGACCTCGCCGGAGTGGATAGGACGCTGCCGGAAGTCGAAGCCGCCGACGGCGGCGTGGTTCACCGTCGGCGCCGGACAGGCGACGGGTGCGGCGGTTTCCTGGACCGCCTCAGGGTCCGTGGCTCCGGTCGTGGTGGACGTTTCCGGATCAGACGTCCGGACATCCGTGGACGTCGGGTCTTCGGACCCGGCGGCATGGGAGGTTCCTGCATCATCGGACGAGGAATCACCGTCATCGGTCGCGCCCTCGCCGGTCTCGGCTGACGTGCCGGTGTCGGCGGTGAAGCCCTCGTCGGCGGAAGCCCCGGTGTCGACGGTGAAGCCCTCGTCGTTGGAAGCCCCGGTGTCGACCGTGAAGCCACCACCCGGCTGTGTGGCATCGTCGGGGGCTCCGATGGCGTCGGGTGGACCGCTTCCCCCACACGCTGCGACGGTCGACAGGACGGCGACGAACGTCACCCGGAAACGCCAGGCCGTCTTCATGGCCTGCGATCTTCGCACCCGTCGTGGGGCCGGAGCAGGACCGGAGCCAAGCGTCAGGTCGTCCAGGTCGGGGGGCGCTTCTCGAGGAAGGCGCGCATGCCCTCCCGGGCTTCGTCGGTCGTGAAGAGCTCGGCGGACAGTTCGGCCGTCCAGGCGAAGGCGTCCTCGACCGACATCGTCGGCACCCGGGTCAGCAGCTGCTTGGTGGCGGCCAGCGCCCCGGGCCCACCGGCCAGCAGGTCGGCCACGAAGCCGTCGACGGTGGCGTCGAGCTCGTCGGCCGGGACGGCCCGGTTGACGAGGCCGAGGCGGGCCGCGTCGGCGCCGGTCATCCGGTTGCCGAGCAGCATCGCCTCGGCGGCCTCGGTGGGCCGCATCTTCGGGAGGCAGAGCACCGAGATCATGGCGGGGGCCACGCCGCGGCGGACCTCGGTGAAGCCGAACTTGGCATCGTCCACGGCGACCGTCAGGTCCATGGCCGCGGCGAGGCCCATCCCGCCGGCCACGCAGTGCCCGGCGATCCGACCCACGTAGACCTTGGGCGACGACCGGAACCGGGAGAACAGCGCCGCCGGGTCGACCCGTGGAGGTGGTGCCGATCCCTCGTGGGAAGGCCCACCACGGGACCGCTCCGACAGGTCGGCTCCCGCACAGAACACCCGCCCCCGGTTGGTGAGCACCACGACCCGGACCTCCGGGTCGGTGTCGGCCTCGTCGAGGGCGGCGACCAACTCGCCGACCAGTGCCGTGCTCAGGGCGTTGCGGTTGTCCTCGTCGGCCAGCGTGACGGTGGTGACGCCCTGCCGGACGCCCTCGCCCCGGGCGACATCGACGAGGGCCATCAGAAGGCCCCGGCCGTGGGTCCGTCGGTCGGCGGACCGGCGAACGCCTGGGCCCGGACCATCCAGTCGCGGGCAGCGTCGCCGACCATCTCGAGGCCGGTGTCGTCGGCGTGGCGCCGCTGGGTGACCACCAGGCAGAAGTCCTCGGCGGTGCCCCCGACCACGTCGGTGGCGTCGCCCGGACCCCACGTCCACGTGTCGCCCGACGGGGCGTCGAGCACCACGTCGACCTCGGCCTCGGGGGCCTCCATGCGGCGGTTGGCGTACGACCAGCCCCGGGTGATGATCCCCAGCTGGGCGATGTGGCGCAGCCGGTCGGTGGCCGGCCGTTCGCCGCCGACGGCGTCCAGCACGTCCTGGCCGTGGGCCCACACCTCCATGAGGCGTGCCGTCAGGAACGACTTGCCGCCCATCGACGGGCCGTACCACGGCACCCGTGCGTCCTCGGCCAGGCCGGCGGCCGCCTCGGCCAGCTCGCTTCGACCGTCCCTCCAGGCGGCCAGGCGATCCGCTGCCGCCAGCTCCCGGAACGGGCCGATGGTCAGGTCGTCGACGGCGGTCCCACCCCGACCGGCCACGCCCATCAGCGCCTCGACGGCGGCCCGGAAGCCGTCCGGGTCGACGATCGCCTGCGCCGCGGTGCGGTCGAAGTAGGTGAGGTGGGCGACCTGGTCGCCGACGCTCCACCGCGGGCTGGGCGTCGCCGTCCCCCAGGCCTCGTCGGCCAGTTCGGCCACCACGGCGTCCAGGGCCTCCTGTTCGGCGACCAGGTCGGCCGCCACGTCGGCCACGGTCAGGCGGGTGCCGCTCACGGCGCCAAGCCTCGCAGGATCACGTCGGCCATGGCGTCGGCGGCCTCCTTGGGCGTCGAGTCGATCTCGGCCAGGTGGTCGGGGTGGGCGAACAGGTCGCCCAGGCCGGCCACCACCCGGGCCACCGCAGCGGTGTCCACCGGGGCCAGTTCGCCCCGCTCGACGGCCAGGTCCAGCAGGGTGCGGGTCACGGCCACCAGGTAGTCGGAGTGGGCGGTGACCAGTCGGTCGGCGGCCGGCGTGGCCGCCCGGTCGCGGGCGAAGGCCGCCGTCGTGGACGCCACGGCCTCGTTGGCGGCCCGCAGGTAGGCCCGGATGGCGTCCAGCGGAGCCGGGTCGTGGTCCAGGGCGCCGACGGCCGCACGACCGACCCGGCGGAGGTTGCGGTCGATCACCGTGAGGACCAGCTCGTCCCGGCTGGGGGCCAGGTCGTACAGGGTGCGCAGCGAGCAACCCATCCGGGCGGCGATGTCGGCCATGGTCAGGTGGACGAAGCCATCGTCGAACAGGTCGCCGAGCCGCTCGAGGACCTCGCGCTGCCGGTCGGTGAGGCGTTCCTCCCGCTCGCGGTCCATGACCGGTCGGGGAGCGGGGACGGCCCGGAGTCGCCGCCCCAGATCGGTGGCCTCGACGGCCGCCGCGACGGTGGTCGTCATCGGGCGCCATCCTCCGCCGGGGTGGAGCCGTCGGGCAGGAGGCCCACCGGAACCTCCACCACCCGGGCCCGGAGCCACTCGCCGAGGCTCTTGGCCTGTCCGTCCTGTCGGGTCGAGGCGGCCACGCCCTCGCCGAGCAGGCCCCGGAGCACGAAGTTGAGGGATCGGACGGCGGGCAGGCGGTGGCGTTCGATCTCCAGGTCGGCTGCCTCGGGCAGGAGTTCCCGGAGTCGGTCCTCGGTCAGGAAGCCGTCCAACCAGGCCCAGCCGGCGTCGTCGCGGGCGAACACGCCGAGGTTGGCGTCGCCGCCCTTGTCGCCGGACCGGGACCCGACCACCCGGCCCAGCGGTGCCGCCACCGTCGGCCCGTCAGGAGCGTCCGCATCCGGGCCCGGCAGGGCCTCCACCACCGGGTCGCCCTCGGGGGCCACCGAGTCCACGACGGTGCGGCTCGGCCCGTTCGGCCCGTCGAGGACCACCACGTGCTGGAGGACGACGTCGGCGGGCACCAGGCCGGCCCGGTGTACGCCGAAGGGCTTGGCGCCACCGGTGCTGATCCCGAAGAAGCCGGGGATGGTGGCCAACGCCATCTCGGTCATGGCGTTGAAGACGGGTCGTCCGACCTTTCGCTCGTCGGCGTCCTTCAGCGTCAGGCACCACAGGGCGACCGCTTCCTCGTTGGAGGCCGGGTCGATCTTGTCGGTCCGGACCACCCGGGAGGTGACCGAGGCGAAGTCGCCGGGCTCGTGCGGGCAGGAGGTCCAGAACGCTTCCTCGGCGAGGGCTGCCTTGGCCTCCACGTCGAGGCCGGTCAGGGCGATCCGCAGGTCGCAGCGGTGTCCGCCCATCTCGTTCATCGACACCTTCAGCGTGGACGGGGGTGGCTCGCCCTTCGTGCCGTGGATCCGCACCCGGTCGGGCCCGACCTGGTCCAGCTCCACCGTGTCGAAGCGGGCCGTCACGTCGGGGCCGAGGTAGGCGGGCGATCCGATCTCGTACAGCAACTGCGAGGTCACGGTGCCGATGGAGACCTCGCCGCCGGTGCCGTCGTGCTTGCCGACGACTGCCGACCCGTCGGCGGCGATCTCGGCCCACGGGAAGCCCACCCGGGCCATGCCCTCGACCTCGGTGAAGAAGGAGTAGTTGCCGCCGGTGGCCTGGGTGCCGCACTCGATGACGTGGCCGGCCACCACTGCGCCCGCCAGGGCGTCCCAGTCGTCGCGGCCCCAGCCGTGGTGCCAGGCCGCCGGACCGCACACGATCGCCGCATCGGTGGTGCGTCCGGTGACCACGATGTCGGCGCCCCGGTCGAGGGCCTCGACGATGCCCCAGCAGCCCAGGTAGGCATTCGCGCTCACCAGGTCGCCGGGTCGGGCGAGCGGCTCGCCGGTCACCGGGTCGGGAAGGTCGTGGCCGGCGGCCCGGAGGTCGTCGAGGCGAGGCAGGAGGTCGTCGCCGGACACGTAGGCGATGGACGGTGACAGACCGAGCCGGTCGGCCACCTCGGCGATGGCCTCGGCGCAGCCGTCGGGGTCGAGCCCGCCGGCGTTGCTGACCACCTTGATGCCCCGGTCCAGGCAGGTGCCCATGACCTGTTCCATCTGCTTCACGAAGGTGGCGGCATGGCCCCCGCCGGGGCGCTTGGCCCGGGTGCGGGCCAGGATCAGCATCGTCAGCTCGGCCAGCCAGTCACCGGTCAGGACGTCGATGGGGCCGTCGTCGACCATCTCGCGTGCGGCCGACAGGCGGTCTCCGTAGAAGCCGGAGCAGTTGGCGATCCGGATCGGCTCAGCCACGACCGTCATCTTCCTCGTTGGCCTCCCCGCCGGCCTCCCCGTCGGCCGGCTCGATGACCATCAGGACGGCGCCGTTGTCCACCTGCTCGCCGGCCGAGACCCGCACCTCGCCGACCACCCCGTCGAACGGGGCGGCCATGCGGTGCTCCATCTTCATCGCCTCGAGGACCAGGAGATCCTGCCCGGCGACCACCTCGTCGCCCACCGAAGCCCGGACCTCCAGCACCTTCCCGGGCATGGGGGCGACCAGTCCACCGGTCGGGGCCTCGGCGCCCGGGATCGTGAAGCGGGGGGCGACCTCCACCGACGTCGTGGTGCCCGACGCGGTCAGGTGGAGCACCTCGCCCCGTCCGTCGAGAGGCCGGGGCGCCACGGCGGTGACCGGCGCGGTCCGGCGGATGCCGTCGATGGTGGCGTCGATCGAGTCTTCGGCCCAACGGTGAACCACGGCGACCACCGGCTCCGCAGCGTCGCTCCCGTCCTCGACGACCACGGTGAACCGGCCGTCACGACCCGACCGGTATCGCACGACGTGTGCGTCCTCCGCGATCGACAGCGTGACCTGCTGATCGGGAAGGCGGGCGTTGCGCCAGCCGCTGGGGATCCGACCCAGGACCGGTGCGGCGTCGCGGTTGCGGCCCTGGAGCCAGAGGGCGGCCGCCGTGGCCACCCAGGCGGTGGACGCCCCGTCGAGGGTTCGACGGGCGGCGGGGGCGTGGCGCTCCAGGAAGTCGGTGGTGGTGTCGCCGGCCAGGAATGCCTCGTGGCGCAGCGTGGCCGCCAACTGGTCCCGGTTGGTGGTCACCCCGCCCAGGTGCATGCGCTCCAGCGCCAGTGCCAGACGGCCCGCGGCCTCGTGGCGCGTCGGTCCGTGGGCGACGACCTTGGCCAGCATCGGGTCGAAGTCGACGCCGACCACGCTGCCCTCCTCCACGCCGGCGTCCCACCGGACCGCCGGGTCGTCGGCCGGGCGCCAGGCCTCGAGCGTGCCGATGGCCGGGAGGTAGCCGGCGGCCGGGTCCTCGGCGTAGAGCCGGACCTCGATGGCGTGGCCGCCGTCGGCGAGGCGGGCGTCCACCTCGTCCTGTCCGTAGCCGAGCGGTTCGCCCGCCGCGATGCGCAGCTGCTCGCGTACGAGGTCGATGCCGGTGACCTCCTCGGTGACCGGATGCTCGACCTGGAGGCGGGTGTTGACCTCGAGGAAGAAGAACTCCCCGGAGGCGTCGTCGACCAGGAACTCGACGGTGCCGGCCGAGCGGTAGCCGATGCCGTCGGCGAGGCGCACCGCCGCGGCGCCCATGGCGGCCCGTCCGTCGGCGTCGAGCGTGGCCGCCGGCGACTCCTCGACGACCTTCTGGTGGCGCCGCTGGATGGAGCACTCCCGTTCGCCGAGGTGGACCAGCGCGCCGTGGGCGTCGCCCAGGACCTGGATCTCGACGTGGCGGGACCGGGGCACGTAGCGCTCCAGGAACACCCGGTCGTCGCCGAACGACGAGGCGGCCTCCCGCTGGGCGGTGGCCACGGCGTCGGCGAGGTCGTCGGGCCGCTCCACGACGTGCATGCCCTTGCCGCCGCCACCGGCCGCGGCCTTGACCAGCAGCGGGTAGCCGACTTCGTCGCCGGCCGTCGGGTCGGTCGACGAGGGCAACGTCGGGACCCCGGCGGCCACCGCGGCCTCCTTGGCCGAGATCTTGTCGCCCATCGAGGCGATCACGTCCGGGGTGGGGCCGATCCACGTCAGGCCGGCGGCCTCCACGGCGGTGGCGAAGGCGGCGTTCTCGGCCAGGAACCCGTAGCCGGGGTGCACGGCGTCGGCGCCGGCGGCGTGGGCCGCGGCGATCAGGGCGTCGGCGTCGAGGTGGCCGCCGTCGTCGAGGCGGACGGCCACGTCGGCCTCGCGCACGTACGGGGCCGACGCGTCGGCGTCGACGTACACCGCCGCGCACGACAGGCCCATGGTCCGGGCAGTCCGGAAGACCCGGCGGGCGATCTCGCCGCGGTTGGCGACGAGCACGCAGGTGAGGGTGCGGGGGGTGGCGGTCACAGGCGGAACACCCCGTAGTTCTCGGCGCCCTCGACGGGTGCGGCGCGGACCACCGACAGGCACAGCCCGAGCACGGTGCGGGTGTCGCGGGGGTCGATGATCCCGTCGTCGCTGACCGCTCCGGTGGCCTCGAGCGCCAGCGACCCCTTCTCCTGGGCGGCCTCGACCTGGCGGACGATCTCGGCGTCGGCCTCCTCGTCGAACTCGAGGCCCTTGCGGGCGGCCTGTCCACGCCGGACGATCGACATGACGCCGGCGATCTGCTTCGGCCCCATCACGGCGATCTTGGCCATCGGCCACAGGAAGGTGAACCGGTTCTCGTAGGCCCGCCCCGACATGCCGTAGGTGCCGGCCCCGTACGAGGCGCCGATGATGACCGTGAGGTGGGGGACCGTCGAGTTGGTCACCGCGTTGATCATCTGCGACCCCTTCTTGATGATCCCCGCCTCCTCGAAGTCGGAGCCGACCATGAAGCCGGTGATGTTCTGGAGGAAGACCAGCGGCGTGTCCTGACGGTTGCAGAGCTGGATGAAGTGGGCGGCCTTCTCGGCCGATTCCGGGTAGATGACGCCGTTGTTGCCGAGGATGCCGACGGGGTAGCCGTGGATGGTGGCGAAGCCGCACACCATGGACGGCCCGTAGCGGGGCTTGAATTCCTCGAAGCGGGAGCCGTCGGCGATGCGGCCGATGACCTCCCGTACGTCGACCGGCTGCTTCAGGTCCTTCGACACCAGCCCCATGAGTCCCTCGGCGTCGTGGAGGGGCTCCTCGACGGCGTACGACGGCTCGGGGCCGGCCTTGCGCCAGTCGAGGTGCGAGATCACCTCGCGGCACATGCGCAGGGCGTCCATCTCGTCCTCGGCCAGGTAGTCGGCCAGCCCGGAGCGGTCGGCGTGGAGCTCGCCACCGCCGAGGGTCTCGTCGTCGGCGTCCTCCCCGGTGGCCATCTTCACCAGCGGCGGTCCGGCCAGGAAGACCTTGGACTGCTCCTTGATGAAGATGTTGTAGTCCGACATGCCCGGTTGGTAGGCGCCGCCGGCCGTGGACGACCCGAACACCACGCAGACCGTCGGGATGGCCAGCTTGGACAACTCGATCATCTCGTAGAAGAAGCGGCCGGTCTCGGCGAAGTGGGTGGTGCGGGGCCGCCGCTTCTTCGATCCGCCGTCACCGTCGGTCTGGACCCGGAGGTCGGCGCCGGCCGACTCCACGAAGCTGACGTAGGGGATGCGGTTGTGCCGGGCGATCTCGATGGCCCGCATCCACTTCTTGGACATGTAGGGCGTCATGGCGCCGCCCAGCACGGTGGGATCGTTGCCGCAGATCACGCACTCGACGCCGGCGATGACCCCGATGCCCACCACGAAGCCACCGCCGACCGCGTAGGCGGAGTCGTAGCCGGCCAGGGGGCTGATCTCGAGGAAGGGGCTGTCGGGGTCCAGCACGTGGGCGATGCGTTCCCGGATCGGCATCTTGTCGCGGGATCGCAGACGGGCCATCGACTCGGGGCCGCCGCCCGCCTCGGCCTCGTCGAGGAGGTCCTCGATGACGGCGAGGTGCTCGAGCATGTCAGCCCGGTTCTGGACGAAGGCCTCGGCGCCCTGGTCGACCTGTGACGGCAGGGGCGGGGCCAGCAGGGTGTTCATCGCGCGGTCACCATGGGCCGAGGCTAGGGCGGTAAGAAAGAGCTGGTCAAGTTACCGATCGGCTTACCCGTCGGCGGCGTGGAAGGATCCGGGGATGTCCACCGTCCCCGAGTTGCCGCCGATCGTCGATCCGGCCGACCTCGCCGCCCTCGACGGCCACGTGCCCTGCGACGTGCGGTGGTACCTCGACGGACGGTCGGGCCGGGAGGCGTACGACGCCGGCCACCTGCCGGGGGCCGTCTTCGTCGACCTCGACGAGCACCTGGCCGGCGAGGCGTCGCCCTCCGTGGGTCGTCATCCGCTGCCCACCGCCGAGGCCTTCGCCGCCTCCCTGGGGCCCCTCGGCATCGGGCCCGACGATCCGGTGGTGGCCTATGACGACGCCGCCGGGATGGCCGCCGGTCGGCTGGTCTGGATGCTGCGGGTCCTCGGCCGACCCGCCGCGCTCCTCGATGGAGGGATCGACGCCTGGGACGGACCGTTGGAGGTCGAGCCGACGGTCCGGCCTCCGGTCCGGGTGCCCGTGGTCCCCTGGCCGGTCGAAGCCCTGGCCACCATCGACGAGGTGGCCGCGGTGGCCGGTTCCCCCGACGGGACGGTCCTCGACGCCCGGGGCGCCGAGCGGTACCGGGGTGAGGTGGAGCCCGTCGACCCGCGGGCCGGGCACGTCCCCGGAGCGGTCAACGCCCCGTTCGCCGCCAACCTCGTCGTCGACGGTCCCGGCGCCGGTCGCTTCCTGTCCCCGGACCGACTGGCCGACCGCTACGGGACCCTGGGCGTGACCGACGCCGCCACCACGGTGGCCTACTGCGGCTCGGGGGTGAGCGCCTGCCACGACCTCCTGGCCATGGAGCACGCCGGCCTGGGTCGCGGGCGGCTCTTCGTCGGTTCGTGGTCGCAGTGGAGCCACACCGACCGTCCGGCGGCCACCGGACCGGACCCGGGCTGAGCCGCTAGCGCTGCCAGACTGCCGGGATGCGGTGGTCGGTCCTGCTCGTCGCCGTCCTGGTGGCGGCCTGCGGAACGGGGGAGACGGTCGAGCCGTCCCTGCCCTCCAACACGGAGTCCTCCAGCACGGCGCCCTCCAGCTCGGCGCCCTCCAGCACGGAGACGGCGTCGTCGTCGACGACCACCTCCGAAGCGGTGGTGGCGTCCTCGTCCTCGACCTCGTCTGCTGCCGTCGCCTCGACGACCGCGGTCGGACCTGCGTCGTCCACCACGACGCAGGTGGTCCCGGCTTCCACCTCGGTCGCGCCGGTCTCCACCTCGGCCTCCCCGTCCTCCACCTCGGCCTCCCCGGCGACCACGGAGCCGGAACGGGAGGACCCCGTCCTCGAAGGCGGGGTGGAGGAGGGGTCCGAGGACGCCGAGCCCCCGGCACCCGAGGTCGCGCCGGAGGCCGGGCAGGCGTGGGACCACCGCGCCGGCCTGGGACCGCAGCGGGCGGCGATCCTCTTCGTGAAGGAGGCCGGCGTTCCCTCCCGCTTCGATCCGACCGACCTCATGGCCCGGGTCCACGGGCCGATCGCCGGCATGGTCGACACGTTCTCCTACGGACAGGTCACCCTCACCGCCGAGCGCTTCGGGTGGTACGAGTTCGGCCGGGACGCCTTCTGCGGCGTGGCGTCCGGCTGGCCCTTCGGCGTCCTCGACGATCCGTCGCTGGACGCCGACCCGCCCGACCTGACCGGCTTCGACCTCGTCGTGGTGGTCGTCGACACCGTCGACCGCTCCGACCCGACCTGCTCGGTCCCCACCAACGGCCAGGCCGACCCCAACTCGACGACCGTGACCGTGGCCGGACGCGCCTACGAGACCCGGTTCATGACCCTGTTCCACAACTCGGGCAACGGCTACCTCCAGACCGCCCGCTTCTTCCCGGCCCAGGAGTACGACCCGTCGGCGGAGCCGTTCCGCGCCCCGGACGGTGCCGACCTGACCGAGTTCGACGGTCTCTTCGTGCACGAGTACATCCACACCCAGGGCTTCGCCGGGCACGCCACCACCAAGCTCTGTGATGGCGGGGTGCTCACCGGGCGCTGCTCGGTGGACCACTACAACCAGTTCGACGTCATCTCGTCGGCCCGGTTCTTCAGCCTGTCGTTGTCGGCCAACCACCGGTCGAAGATCGGCTGGCTCCCCGAGGACCGGGTGCTCGAGATCACCGCCGACGGCACCTACACCATCGGCCACCTCAACGCCCGGGACGGCCACGTCGTCGCCCGGATCCCCGTCGACGGCTGGAACAAACGACTCTGGATCGAACATCGGGTGCCGGGGCCCTACGACTACGGGCTGGCCGCCGCGCCGTTCGCCGACGTCCGCAACGGGCTGCTCCTCCACGACGACGACGAGCTGCTCGACGCCAGCCCACCGGGCCTCGGCGCCGACGGGAGCCGACCCGTCCTGCGCGACGCCGCGGCCGCCGACACGGTGCACGTCGACCCGCTCGGGGTGACCATCTCCGGCATCCGGGCCGACGCCTCGGCGGGCACCGTCACCTTCGACGTGACACTGGACGGCCTGACCCCGACCCGGGCCATTCCCCGGCCCGGCCTCTTCCAGGACGGCTGCATCCCGTGGAACGGCAACCCGTCGTGCACGGTGGCCGCCGGCACCACCACCGACGTCGAGTACGGGTTCGTCACCGACGACATCGGCTTCGGCGAGACCTTCGACACCCCGTTCGGCTTCGAGGTCGTCGGGCTGCCCTTCGCCACCTCGTCGACGCCGGTCAGCCGCAACTACCCGCCGCCCCGCCAGGACTGGTGGTCGGCCAACCCCCTGACCATCGTCACCATCGACGTCCCGGCCGGCACCCCCGCCGGGGAGTACGACTTCGAGTTCCGGTACTGGAACGTCGCCGACCCGGCGAAGGGCGGCGAGCTGGCGCAGCGGCTGACGGTCACCGGATGAGGTGGCTCGTCGGGGCCGGCCTGGTCCTGGCTGCGTGCTCGGGTTCGACGGCGGTCGGTCCCGCCGCCCCGTCGACCTCGCCGTCGAGTTCCACGGCGGCGCCGTCGACAGCGGGCGTCGACGCCGCCGTTGCGACGACCGCTGTGTCGTCCACCACCGTTCCGGTTCCGGGGGAGCAGCCGGTTCCGACCACGTCGCTGGACGTTTCGACGACGTCCCTGGACGGAGGTACAGAACCGACGGTGCTACCGGATCCGGAACCGGAGCCGGGCTCGGAACAGGCGCGACCGGGAGATGACGGGAGGATGGCGGTCCTGCCCGCGCTGGGGCACCAGCGGGTGGCGGCGATCTTCGTGACCTCCGACGCCGATCCATACCCCCTGTCGATCGATGAGGCCGTCGAACCGCTGCGGACCACGGCGGCCGAGATGATCGCCACGTTCAGCCACGGAGCGGCCACCGTCGAGGTCGACGCCTTCGGTTGGTACCGGTTCACGCCCGACAGCTTCTGCGAGGCCATGTCCGGACGGATGCTGCGCGGCCTGCAGGACCCGTCGCTCCACGCCGACCCGCCCGACCTGGCCGGCTACGACCTGGTGGCCGTGGTCGTCGAGGCCGCCCGGGTCGACGGACCGCACGCCGGCGTCGACCCGTGCTTCCCGTTCGCCGGCGGGATCGCCGACGGCGAGCCCATCGACCTGGCCATCGGGCCGACGACGGTCCGCACGAGGTGGATGCGGCTCTGGAACTGGGCCGACGGGCCCACGCCGTCGGCCCGGAGCCCCCTGTGGATGGAGGGCACCGACGCCGTCGACCTGGTCGACGACTGGCCGTCGACCCCGAACCCGTTCGGTGCTCCCCTGGACGACCTGACGGTCACCTTCGTCCACGAGTTCCTCCACACCCAGGGCCTGGGCGACCATGCCCACGCGCTGCGATGCGCCGACCGGCTGGTCACCGGCCGGTGCGGCACGTCGGCCTTCGACCCGTTCGACCTCATGGGCTACTTCCGCGCCGCGGGCCTGTCGCCCTCGGCCAACCAGCGGGCCCGCCTCGGCTGGCTCGGTCCGGACCGCTTCCTGGACGTCACCGAATCGGGGACGTACACCATCGCTGCGATCAACGATCCGGCCGGGATCGTCGCCGCCCGGATCACCGTCGACGGCTGGTGGGGCGACGAGCTGTGGCTGGAACACCGACCGGCGGGTCCCTACGACTATCCGCTGGTCGATCCGCGGTTCGCGGCGGTGACCACGGGCCTGCTGGTCCACACCCGCCACCACCTCCTGGACCCCCGCATCCTCGAGACGCCGCCGACCGACGAGCCGACCGACCGGGCCCTGTTCGAAGTCGGCGTCACCGACGGGTTCGCCATCGACGACCTCGGGGTCACCGTGTCCGCGGTCCGGCACGACCCGGAGGCGGGGACGGTCACCTTCGACGTGGACCTGGCCGGCGCCTCGGTCGTCCACACCGTGCCGGTGCCGGTCAACGCCCTGTGGGGCTGCCACCCGGATCAGCGGGACTGGTCGTGGAACGAGTGCACGGTGGCGCCCGGCGAGGGGGCGGCCTCGGACCACCACTTCCTCGTGAAGGACGTCGGCCTCGGCAACTGGCGGAACCTCCCGTTCGCCTGGGAGCTGGTCGACGCTCCGTTCCCCTGGCAGGCCAGCGAGGTCGAGCGCCAGCGCCCCGACTTCGTGGCCGGCGGCTGGGTCGACGCCCCCGGCGTCCGCATCTGGTTCGACGTCCCGGTCGACGCCGCCCCCGGCGACCACGACTACGCCTTCCGGTACTGGAATCCGGCCGACCCGTCGCTGTCCGGCGAGTACCCCCAGCGGATCACCGTCGCCGGCTGACGCCTAGATTCCGGAAATGGCCGACCGATCCTGGGGCTTCCGGACCCGCGCCCTGCACGCCGGCGGGCAGCCCGATCCGACGACGGGAGCCCGGGCCGTCCCCATCTACCAGTCGACCAGCTTCGTGTTCGACGACGTGGCCGACGCCGCCGACCTCTTCGCCCTCCAGAAGTACGGGACGATCTACACCCGCATCTCCAACCCCACCACGGCGGCCTTCGAGGAGCGGATGGCCAGCCTCGAGGGCGGCATCGGGGCGGTGGCCACCGCGTCGGGCCAGGCCGCAGAGTTCCTGACCGCCGCCGCGCTCGCCGAGACCGGCTGCAACCTCGTGTCCTCGTCGTCGCTGTACGGCGGCACCCACGCCATGTTCGACACCACGCTCGGCCGCTTCGGGATCGAGGCCCGCTTCGTGGACGGCGACGACCCGGACGCCTTCGCCGCGGCGATCGACGGCGACACCCGGTTCCTGTACACCGAGGTCATCGGCAACCCGTCCGGAGCGGTGGCCGACCTCGCCGCGCTGGCCGACGTGGCCCACGGCCACGACCTGCCGCTCGTCGTCGACTCGACGTTCGCCACGCCGTACCTGTGTCGGCCGCTCGAGCACGGCGCAGACGTCGTGCTCCACTCGGCCACCAAGTTCATCGGCGGCCACGGAACCTCGATCGGCGGCGTGGTCGTCGAGTCGGGTCGCTTCGACTGGGGGAGCGGCCGGTTCCCGCAGATGACCGAACCGAACGCCGGTTACAACGGTCTGCGGTTCTGGGAGAACTTCGGCGAGTTCGCCTTCTGCACCAAGCTGCGGGCCGAACAGCTCCGGGACATCGGGGCCAGCCTCTCGCCCTTCAACGCGTTCCTGCTGCTCCAGGGCCTCGAGACGCTGCCGCAACGCATGGCCGAACACGTGGCCAACGCACAGGCCGTGGCCCGCTTCCTCGACGACCATCCGGCCGTGTCGTGGGTGGCCTACGCCGGTCTCGACGATTCGCCGTACCGGGCCCTGGCCGACCGGTACCTGCCCGAGGGGCCTGGGGCCGTGTTCACCTTCGGGGTGGTTCCCGACGGAGCCGACGACGACGGCAGGCGGGCCGGGGCGACGTTCATCGAGAGGCTCCGCCTGGCCAGCCACCTCGCCAACGTGGGCGATGCCCGCACGCTGGTCATCCACCCGGCGTCGACCACCCACCAGCAGCTCTCCGACGAGGCCATGGCCGCCGGCGGGGTCACGCCCGACATGGTGCGCCTGTCGGTCGGCCTCGAGGACCTCGACGACATCCTGTGGGACCTCGACCAGGCGCTGGCCGGCCCCGGTGCCCCGGATGCGGGAGGATCGGGTTCGTGAGCGACCAGCCGGCGATCGACGGGTGGACGCCACCGACCGCCGACGAGCGGCGTCGCCTGCTGGCCGGCATCCGGACCGTGGCCATGGTCGGGGTGTCGGCCAACCCGGCGCGGCCCAGCAACTTCGTGGCCACCTACCTGCTGGGCACCGACTACGACGTGTACTTCGTGAACCCGATGGCCGACGAGATCCTCGGGCGCCCGTGCGTCCCGACGCTCGCCGACCTGCCGGTGGTGCCCGACTGCGTGGACGTGTTCCGCCGGCTCGACGACGTGCCCGAGGTGGCCGACGAGGCCGTCGCCGTCGGATCCCGGCTGTTCTGGACCCAGTTCGGCCTGTGGAGTCCCGAGGCGGCGCGCACGGTGCTGGACGCCGGCCACGAGCTGGTGATGGACCGGTGCCTCAAGGTGGAACACGCCCGCTTCCACGGCGGCCTGCACCTCGCCGGATTCGACACCGGCGTTATCGACGCCCGCCGCCCGTCGACGAGGAGGGTGACGTGAGTCGCCGCCGCGCTCTTGCCGCGTCGGCGCTCCTCGTGATCCTGACGTCCTGTGGCCTCGGGTCGGCAGACGTCTCCACCGGGCTCGAGGTCGACCGGTCGGGCTACCGCTACGCCAACCTCGCCGGCCAGGACCTTCGACCCGTGGGCCTCGTCGGCCGCGACCTGACCGGAGCGGTCCTCGACGGTGCCGACCTCCGAGGCGTCGACCTGACCGGGGCCGTCCTCGACCTCGCCTCGCTGGCCGGCGCCGACCTGACCGGTGCGTTGCTGGTCGGTGTCCAGGCGTTCGGCGTGGATCTCAGCGGGGTCTCGGCGTCGGGGGCGGACCTGACGGGAGCGAACCTCCGGGACGCGGGCCTCCTGTCCGCCGACCTCCGCGAGGCGTCCCTGAGGGAGGCCAACCTCGATGGCGCCTTCCTCGGTGACGCGGACCTGCGCGGTGCCGACCTGGATGGAGCGTCGTTGATCGCCGCGAACCTCGTGGCGGCCGACCTCCGCGAGGTCGACCTGACGGGCACCACAACCAGGGGCGACTACGTGACGGTCACCGGCGAGTCGTCCGGCTTCTACGAGGTGTTGACCGTGGTCGCCTCGTTCGACGGCGCCGACCTCCGGGCGGCCGTCCTCGACGGGTTGGACCTGACCGGGGCATCGATGGTGAAGGCCTCGATGGCGGGCGCTTCCCTCGTCGGAACGGTCCTCGACGAGGCCGACCTGGTCGATGCCGGCCTGGAGGCAACGGACCTGGGGTCGGTCTCGCTGGTCGGCGCCGACCTCACCGGTGTACGCCTTGAAGGAGCGCATCTCGCAGAGACGGACCTCTCGGAGGTTCACAGTTGGGGCACTTCCCTCGTCGGTGTCGACCTCGCCGGAGGGGCCTTCCCTCTCCTGGACCTCTCGGGCCTGGACCTCTCGGGGGCCGACCTGTCAGGTGCCGACCTCAGGGGGGCGGTACTGCACGGTGCCGACCTCGGTGGAGCGCGTCTCCTGATGGCGAACCTTCAGGGAGCGGACCTGGGCGAGGCACGGCTGGTGGGTGCCGACCTGTCGGGTGCCGACCTCACCGGCGGGCTCCTCCTGAGTGCCGACCTGACCGGTGCCGTCCTCGACGAAGCGGTTCTCGCCGGAGCGGACCTCATGGGCGCCGTCCTCGTTGACGTCCATCTGGATGCTGCGCACCTGGTGGGTGCCCGTCTGACGGCTGACGAGTTGGTGGGGTCGGCGGTGACCGACCTGGTCGTCTCGGGGATCGGCTATGCCGGTCTGGACCTCCGGGGGCACGACTTCAGCGGTCAGGACCTGTCCGGAGAGGTCTTCTTCGGGGCGGACCTCCGAGGCGCCGACTTCACCGGTGCCGTCCTGCG
>JAERSW010000046.1 GCA_016845305.1 Acidimicrobiales bacterium | reverse complement strand
GAGGAGGAGGGTGAGGGCGGCGAGGGCCGTGGCGATGGGGGTGAGCCGAGGGGAATGGGCCATGCGCCGTTGAGGGTACGCGGGCTACCGTCGGAACGTGAGTACGCGGATGCTGATCGTCTCGGCCCTGCTGTGCGGGATGGCGCTGCTGGTGGCCTTCACCGTGCAGGTGCTGGTCGCCTGATGGCCCGGCCGAACGTCGCCGCGCTCGGCGGGTCGTCGCTGGTCCAGCACGACCTGGTGGTCATCGGCGGCGGCCCCGCCGGCTACGCGGCGGCCCTCTACGGCGCGGCGTCCGGCCTCGACGTGGCCCTCGTCGAGGAGCACCTCCTCGGCGGCACCTGCCTCCACGTGGGCTGTATCCCGGCCAAGGAGCTCCTGGAGACCGCGGCGGTGCTCCGGACCGTCCAGGACGCGGCGGAGTTCGGCGTCGGCGCCGTCGACGGTGGCGCCCTGGAGCCCGTCGTCGACCTGGCCGCCAGCCAGGCCCGCAAGCAGAAGGTGATCGACGGCCTGGCCCGCGGCGTGGCGTCCCTGCTGGCCGGCCGCGAGGTCACCGTCTACGACGGCACCGGCCGGCTGGGTGCCGCCCACGTGGTCTCCATCGACCACGGTGCTGGCGACCCGACGCTCGTGGTGTCCGAGCACGTCGTGCTGGCCACCGGCTCCTCGCCCCGGACCATCCCCGGCTTCGAGGTCGACGGGACCCTCGTCATGACCAGCGACGAGGTCCTGTCCCTGGACGAGGTGCCCGACCGGGTGGCCGTCATCGGTGGGGGCGCCATCGGCTGCGAGTTCGCATCGATGTTGGCCGACTACGGCTCGACGGTGACCCTGCTCGAGGCGGCACCCGAGATCCTCCCCGGCTGCGACGCCGACGCCGCCAAGGCCGTCCGGCGGTCCTTCCGGAAGCGGAGGATCGACGTCCACTCCGGGGTGGCCGTCGCCGGCCACCAGCCCGGCGAGAACGGGACCACCGTCCGGTACGGACCGGCCGGTGGCGGCGACGGCGAGGGCACGGAGCTCGCCGTCGACCTGGTGGTGGTGGCCGTGGGGCGCCGTCCACGCGGCGACTCGGCCGGCCTCGTCGGCACCCGGGTGGTCGTCGACGACCGGGGCTTCGTCGAGGTCGACGACCGGCTGCGGACCGGCGAGCACGGCGTGTACGCCGTCGGCGACGTGGTCGACACCCCGCAGTTGGCCCACGTGGGCTTCGCCGAGGGCATGTTCGTGGTGCGCGACCTGCTCGGCGAGTCGCCCGCCCCGCTGGACCCCGCCACCGTCCCGTGGTGCATCTACAGCCACCCCGAGGTGGCCTTCGCCGGCCTGACCGAGGCGGCGGCGATCGAGGCTGGCCACGACGTCGTGGTGTCCAGCCACCGTTTCGCCGGCAACGGCCGGGCCATGATCCTCGGCGAGGTCGACGGCCTGGTGAAGGTGGTGGCCGAGAAGGACCCCGACGGGCGGGCCGGACGGATCCTCGGCGTCCACCTGGTCGGCCCGTGGGTCACCGAGCAGCTCGGGCAGGGCTACCTGGCCGTCAACTGGGAGGCCACCGTCGACGAGGTGGCGGCGTTCATCCAACCCCACCCGACGCTCAGCGAGCTGTTCGGCGAGACGGTCCTGTCGCTGACCGGCCGATCCCTCCACGGCTGATCGGAGCACCGCCATGGCCGACGTCCACCTCCCGCAACTCGGCGAGACGGTCACCGAGGGCATCATCACCCAGTGGTTCGTCGGCGTGGGCGGGACCGTCGTCGAGGGCCAGCCGCTGTACGAGGTGTCGACCGACAAGGTCGACTCCGAGGTGCCCGCTCCCGTCGGGGGGACCCTCGTCGAGGTCGTCGCCCCCGAGGGCGCCACCGTCGACGTGGGCGCCCTCCTGTGCCGCATCGACCCATCCGGTTCCGCGCCACCGCCCCACTCGTCTCCCGTCGCCGACCAGCACGGGGGCGACGCCGAGTCGACCGACGCCATCGCGCCCGCTGCGGCGGGCGGAGCGGCGGAGCCCCCGGGTGCTGACCCGGCCGGAGGAGGCAGGCAACGGGCCCCCCGGTCGGGGAGTGGGAAGCTGGTCTCGCCGGTGGTGCGCAAGCTGCTGGCCGAGCGGGGGGTGGATCCGGCACGGGTCACGGGCACGGGCATGGCCGGGCGCATCACGCGGGCCGACGTCGAGCGCTTCCTGCGCGACAACCCGGGGACGGCCGAGCCGTTCAACGGGATCCGTCGGGCCACGGCCCGCCACATGGTCGCGTCGAAGGCCACCTCGCCCCACGTGCTGACCGCCATGGAGGTCGACTACACGGCCGTCGACGAGGTCCGCCTCGCCGAGCGGGCGGCGTGGCGCGACGCCGAGGGGACGAGCCTCACCCACCTGCCGTTCATCGTGGCCGCCCTGTGCGACGCCCTGGCCGAGTTCCCCCGCCTCAACGCCTCGGTGGGCGATGACGAGCTGGTCGTCCACGGCACCGTCAACCTGGCCGTCGCCGTCGACCTGGACTTCGAGGGGCTGGTGGCGCCGGTGGTCCGCGGCGTCGAGGGCCGGACGATCCAGGACGTGGCCCGTTCGGTCGTCGACGTGGCGACGCGGGCCCGCGGCCGGTCGCTGTCCCCGGACGACCTGTCGGGCGGCACCTTCACGGTCACCAACCCGGGCCAGTACGGGACGCTGTTCCAGTTCCCGATCATCAACCAGCCCCAGGTGGCCATCCTGTCCACCGACGGGATCGCCCGTCGCCCGGCCGTCGTGGTCGACGACGACGGGAACGAGGCGATGGCCATCCGGACGATGGGCGTCCTGGCCCTGGCCTGGGACCACCGGGCGTTCGACGGTGCCTACGCGGCGGCCTTCCTGCGGGCGTTGAAGCGGTCGATCGAGGACTCGGACTGGGCGGCCCGCTGGGCTGCCGGCCGGGACGCGTGACCGACTCGGCGCCACGGCCGTTCCGGGTCCGGTGGCTGGGGCGGGTCCGCTACCGGGACGCCCTGGCCCTCCAGCGGGGGATCCACGCCCACGCCGGGGAGGCCGCCGGGGAGCGCGCCGGGGAGGAAGCGTCGTCGCCGCAGGACCACCTGCTGCTGCTCGAGCACCACGCCGTCTACACGCTGGGGCTGAGCGGCGATCCGGCGAACCTCCTCGCCCCGCCGGAGGAGATCGGCGCCGAGGTGGTGCGGGCCGACCGTGGTGGCGACGTCACGTACCACGGGCCTGGGCAGCTCGTCGGCTACCCGCTGCTGCACCTGCCGGGCAAGCGGGGCGGCGGCATGGCCGACACGGCCGCCTACGTCCACGCCGTCGAGGAGGTGGTGATGGCGGCCTGCCGCGACCTGGGCCTCGCCGACGTGGGTCGCCTCGGCCGCTACCCGGGCGTGTGGGTGGAGCCCGACGGCCCCCGGCCCCGCAAGGTGGCGGCCATCGGCGTGAAGCTCACCCGCAGCCGCACCATGCACGGCTTCGCCCTCAACGTCGACCCCGACCTCGACCACTTCGACCGCATGGTGCCGTGCGGGATCAGCGAGTACGGGGTCACGTCGCTGGCCGCCGAGGGGATCGGGGCGTCGATGGCCGAGGTGGTCGACCGGGTGGCGGCACGGGCCTCTGAACGGTGGGCGGCCGGACCGGTCGACCGGGCCGACGTCGCCCGGCCGGTCGAGCGGGCCGCCCCCGACGGGGACCTGGCCCCGTTCAGCCGTGGGGCCGGACCGGGCGACGTGCCACCGGTCGAACGCAAGCCCGAGTGGATGCGGGTCCCGCTCGACACCGGCCCGGAATACCGCCGACTGAAGGCGCTGATGCGCAGCAGCGACCTGGTCACGGTGTGCGAGGAGGCCGGCTGCCCCAACGTCTTCGAGTGCTGGAACGACGGGACCGCCACCTTCATGATCAACGGCGAGCGGTGTACCCGGGCCTGCGGGTTCTGCCTCGTCGACACCCGTCGGCCCGACGCCCCCGACCTCGGCGAGCCCGAACGGGTGGCCGCCGCGGTGGCCGAGATGGACCTGGCCCACGCCGTGGTCACCGCCGTGGCCCGCGACGACCTCGCCGACCACGGCGCCGGCGCCTTCGCGGCGACCATCCACGCCATCCGCCGACGCCGTCCGGGCACCGCGGTGGAGGTCCTGGTCCCCGACTGCAAGGGTGACGAGGCGGCCCTGGCCACCATCTTCGACGCCCGCCCCGACGTCCTGAACCACAACGTCGAGACGGTGGCCCGCCTGCAGCGGCGGGTCCGCCCGTCGGCCGGCTACGCCCGCAGCCTCTCGGTGCTGGCCCGGGCGAAGGCGGCCGGGCTGACCACCAAGTCGTCGATCATGGTCGGCCTCGGCGAGACCGACGACGAGGTCGACGGCTGCCTGGCCGACCTGGCCGCCGTGGGCTGCGACATCGCGACGATCGGCCAGTACCTGCGTCCCACCACCAACCACCTGCCCGTCGAACGGTGGGTGGAGCCGGCCGCCTTCGAGAGGTGGCGGGACGTGGGTCGGGCAGTAGGGATCGGCCATGTGGAGGCGTCGCCGCTGACCCGGTCCAGCCACCACGCCCGGAGCGCGGCCGAAGCGGTGGGTGGCGCCGTGCCGGTGACGCTGGGGCAGCGGGTCGGCTCCTAGCCTGTCGCCGTGTTCGCCGACCGCCTGGCCCGGGTTCGGGCCCACATGGACGACGAGGGCGTCGACGTGCTCCTCCTGTCGGTTGGCGCCGACCTGCCCTACTTCTGCGGCTACGAGGCCATGCCGCTGGAGCGGCTCACCATGCTGGTCGTCCCCCGCGACGGCGACGCCACCCTCGTCGTGCCCCACCTCGAGGCGCCCCGGGTGGTGGAGCGCCCGGATGTCTTCGACCTGGTCACCTGGCGGGACGGCGAGGACCCGATCCGCCTCGTGGTCGACCGGTTGCCCGCCGGGGCCGGTGGCCCGGGAGGCGACGTCACGGCGGCCATCGGCGACCAGGCGTGGGCCGGCTTCGCCGTCGACCTGCTGGCCGCCCGTCCCGGGCTCGTGCTCAGCCGGGCGTCGACGGTCACCGCCCCCATCCGCATGGTCAAGGACGCCGCCGAGGTCGACGTGCTGCGGCGAGCCGGAGCGGCTGTCGACCGGATCCTGGCCGACGTCCAGGCCGGGAACGTCCCGCTGGTCGGGCGATCCGAGGCCGACGTGGCCGCCGAGATCGCCCGTCGGATCGTCGACGAGGGCCACCACCGGGTGAACTTCACCATCGTGGCCTCGGGCCCGAACGCGGCCAGCCCCCACCACGAGGCCGGCGACCGGGTGCTCCGCTCCGGCGAGTCGGTGCTGTTCGACATCGGCGGGACGATGTTCGGCGCCGACGGGGTGGGGTACTGCTCCGACATCACCCGGTGCGTCCACCTCGGCGAGCCGCCGGCCGAGTTCGCCGAGGCCTACGAGGCCCTGCACGCCTCGCAGGCGGCCGGGGTGGCGGCGGCCACGGTGGGCACGCCGTGCGCCGAGGTCGACGCCGTGGCCCGCCGGGTGCTCGACGACGCCGGGTACGGCGAGTTCTTCGTCCACCGGCTCGGGCACGGCATCGGGGTGGAGGCCCACGAGCACCCCAACCTGGTGGCCGGCAACGACCTGCCGCTCGCCGCCGGACACGCCTTCTCCATCGAGCCGGGCATCTACGTGGCCGACCGGTGGGGGATGCGCCTCGAGGACATCGTGGTCGCCACCGACGACGGGCCGGACCCGATGAACCGGATCGACCACGGCCTGGCCGTCGTCGACGCCTGACCCGCAGCGGACCACCCCGGTGATCGACCTCGACGCGGCCAGCGTCCTGCTGCAGTGGGCCACCGGTGGCCTGTTCTTCCTGTGGGTGACCGGGCGTCGCCGCGAGGTGGGGATCGGCTACGGCTGGACCATGCGGGCCACGTTCGGCCTGATGGCGGCCGGTGGGGTGGTGGTCGGCCTGGTGCTCGACCCGGTCCCGGTCCGCGAGGCCGCCGGCATCGCCATGGTGGCGTCCACGCTGGTGGCCACCGTCGTCTCGGTGGTGCGTCGACGGGCCGGGGTGGCCGGCCAGCGCGACGAGGAGGAACGCCGTTCGGCCCGGGTGGCCGCCATGACCGGCATCGACCGGGAACGCCGGACCTTCGACCGTTCCGTCCCCGAGTTCCCGGCCCACCTCGACCTGCTGGCTCCGGCCTTCGGCCTGGTGGCCATCGTGGCCGCCGGCATCGACGCCGGCGACCCGGCGCTGCTGTCGGTGGCCCGGATGCTGGTCGGAGCGGCGTTCCTCGGCGCGGTCAGCGACGCCATGCTCCTCGGCCACTGGTACCTGGTGCAGCCCGGCCTGGCGCGGGGTCCGCTGCTGGAACTGGTGCGGTGGACGGCCTGGACGTGGCCCTTCGAGTTGGTCGTCCTGCTGTGGCCGACCGGCATGGCCTCGGTGCTCGACGGCTCGATCGACGACGGGTACAACGGCCTGCTGGGCTGGTTCTGGGTGGCCTGCACGGTGGCCACCCTCGCCCTGGTGGCGGCGACGAGGGCCGCCCTGCGCGAACGCCAGTACTCGGCGGTCATGGCCGCTACCGGCCTGCTGTACCTGGCCATCCTCACCGCCTTCGGGATGGACCTGGTGGCCCGGGCCACGCTGGCCTGAGAGTCCGCACCTAGGCTGCGCCGCCGATGGACGAGTCGAACGCCGAGGAGGCACGCGTCTACACCCGGAAGGGCGACGATGGGACGACGGGGCTGCTGTACGGCGGCCGGGTGGCCAAGGACTCCGCCGCGCCGTCGGCCTACGGCGACGTCGACGAGGCCCAGGCGGCCATCGGCCTGGCCCGCGTGGTGGCCGACGCAGAGCTCGACGCCATGCTGGTCGGCGTCCAGCGCGACCTGTGGCTGGTCATGGCCGAGCTGGCCTGCCACCCCGACAAGGTGGACCGTCTGGCCGAGAGCGGCTCGTTGGCCACGCCGGCCATGGTCGAGGCCCTCGAGAAGATGATCGACGAGGTGTCGGCCCGGTTCGACCCGCCCACCGAGTTCGTGGTGCCCGGCGGCGACGAGGTGTCGGCCCGCCTCGACATGGCCCGCACCGTCTGCCGTCGAGCCGAGCGCACCGCCCTGTCGGTGGCCACCGAGGGCTCCTCGGTGGTGCCGTACCTGAACCGCCTGTCCGACCTGCTGTGGACCCTGGCCCGCTGGCAGGAGGGCACCTCGACGACCGCCCGGGAGGCGCCGTGACCATCCAGTTCTCCACCGCACGTCGCGCCCCGGCCCGCGCCGAGGTGGTGGCCCACGGCCTCACCACCGAAGCGCTCGCCGACGGCGGGGGCCTGCCGTCCGGTCTGGACGGCGCGGACCTGGGCCGCCTGGGCTTCGAGGCGAAGGCCGGTCAGGTGCAGGTGGTGCCGGTCGACGGTCGCCTGGTGGCCGCCGTCGGCCTCGGCCCGGCCGCCGAGCTGTCCACCGACGGGCTCCGGCGTGCCGCGGCGTCCCTGGCCCGGGCCGCCCGGAAGCAACGGTCGTTGGCCGTCGACCTGGCTTCGGCGGCAGCCTCGGCCGGTGGTCCCGTCGAGGCGGACGGGGCCGCAGCCGTGGTCGAGGGGGTCGCCCTGGCCCTCTACCGGTTCGGGTACCACTCCACCGGCGGCACCCGTCGGGGCGACCGGCTGGGCCGGGCCACGCTGGTCGGCAGCACCGCGGCCGGTGTGCGGGCGGCCGTGGAGCGGGGGAGTGCGGTGGCCGACGGGGTGGCCCTGGCCCGCGACCTGGTCAACGAACCGGGCGGCAGCCTGACCCCGCCGAAGTTCGCCAACAAGGTGCGTCGCATGGCCCGCGACCGGGGCCTGACCGTCAAGGTGATGGACGAGGCGGCCATCCGCCGTGCCCGCCTCGGCGGCCTGCTGGGCGTGAACCGCGGCTCCACCCAGCCGCCCCGCTTCGTGGAGTTGACCTACTCGCCGCCCGGGCGGCCGAAGGGCACCCTCGCACTGGTCGGCAAGGGCCTGACCTTCGACGCCGGCGGCCTGTCCATCAAGTCCGGCGCGTGGATGATGGACATGAAGATGGACATGGGCGGCGCTGCCGCGGTGGTCGGCGCCATGTCGGTGCTCCCCGCCGTCGCCCCGGCGTGTCGGGTCCGGGCCTACCTGCCCATGACCGACAACATGCTGGGCGGCGACGCCACCCGGCCGGGCGACGTACTGACCATCCGCAACGGAAAGACCATCGAGGTGCTCAACACCGACGCCGAGGGCCGCCTGATCCTGGCCGACGCCCTGTCGCTGGCCTCGGAGGCGAAGCCGGACGCCATCGTGGACCTGGCCACCCTGACCGGCGCCTGCCTGGCGGCCCTCGGTCCCGGGATCGCCGGGCTCATGGGGCGCGGCGACGACTTCCTCGAGCAGGTGGAGGCGGCGTCGGCGAGGACCGGGGAGCGGGTGTGGCGCCTGCCGCTACCGGACGACTACCGCAAGATGGTCGAGTCCCCGGTGGCCGACATGAAGAACATTGGTGGGTCGTATGCGGGTGCGCTGACGGCCGGGATCATCCTCGGAGAGTTCGTGGCCGACGGGATCCCGTGGGCGCACCTCGACATCGCCGGGCCCGCCTTCACCGACGCCGAGGACGCCGAGCGGACGCGGGGCGGGACCGGCTTCGGGGTCCGCCTCCTCGTCGACCTGGCGACCGGCTTCACCGCCTGACGGCTCCGGCCCGGCGGGCGTCGGGGCGCGAACCGCCGGCGGGCGCCCGGGGGACGGGCGGCACCGCCGGCGGTGTGGCACCGACGCTCCGGGAGGGACGGGCGTCGGACCCGGGGGAAGCGGGCCCGTCGGCGCGGCGGAGGGTGGACCGCGGCCGACGGGGTCGACGGGTCCGGTCAGGCGACCCCGTCGAGGGTGGCCCGGACGGTCGCCGGGACCGGGGTCCGTCGTGGGCCGGGTCGGGCGGCGAGGCGGTGGCGTGCCGTCCACGACCAGTCGGCGGCGTCCTCGCACAGCGCCGGTTCGAACCCCCACTCGGCCAGCTGGCGGGCGGTGGCGCCCCGGTCCTCGCCGAGCTGGACGAGGGTCAGGCCCAGGCGTCGCGCCCGCCGCACCGTGACCTCGTCCACGGCGGGCCGCCGGACCTCGACCTCGGTCCGGTGCCGCTCGCGCAGGGCGGTGGGGAGGCGGTCCACCTGGGCGAGGGTCAACGGGGGGATCCGCCGCCGGACCTCGAGGACCTCCGGTCCGCACTGGCGGGCCATCCGGAACTGGCACAGCCGACCCAGGGTCCGCAGGAACGGGGCGTGCCGCCCGCCGTTGAGGCGCAACCCGATCGACGACGCCGTCTCGGCCAGGTCGAGGACGAAGCCGTCCGGCTCCGCGTCGAGGCCGTCGGCCATGCGGCGCAGCAGCCAGCAGGCGCTCGGGCCGAGGATCCCCAGCCAGTAGGCCTCCACGTAGGCCGAGCGGGGGTCGTGGCCGAGCCGGTCGACCAGGGGGTCGTCCCAGGCCTCGATGCGCAGGCGTTCGGTCGGAAAGGTGGGCTGGCTGGCCACGGGGCCTCCTCGTGGTGCGGACCCGTCGTGCGGGTCGTCCGGGGGTCCGGGCCGCCGGATGGCGGCGCCGGCGGGGAAGCCAGGAGCACTCTGACGGGACTTTCATTCCCTGTCAATCCCCGGCTCCGATGGCGGGTCCCGGTGTGGTGACCTGCGAGGCTCCGTCAATGGCCGGGGAGACCACCGACGGAGCGGGAGGCTCTCCGGCGACGGGGCCGGTGCCGGGACTCGAGGAGGCGACGGCGCTGGTGGCGGAGGCCCGGTCGGTGGCCGTGCTCACCGGGGCCGGCATCTCCACCGACAGCGGCATCCCCGACTTCCGCGGACCGAACGGCATCTGGACGAAGAACCCGGCCGCCGAGCGGGCGTCGAACCTGCAGGTGTACGTGTCCGACCCGGAGGTCCGGCGGGCCAACTGGCAGGTGATGGCCAGCGGCGTCTGGGACGGGGCCCGACCCAACGACGGCCACCGGGCCCTGGTCGACCTGGAGCGGACGGGTCGCCTGCGCGCCCTGGTGACCCAGAACGTGGACGGCCTCCACCTGCTGGCCGGCACGGACCCCGACCGCCTCGTCGAGGTGCACGGGACGGTCCGGCGGTCGATGTGCCTGGGCTGCGAGGTGCAGGCCCCCGTCGAGGTGGTCCTCGAACGGGTCCGGGCCGGTGACGAGGACCCGCGGTGCCTGGACTGCGGTGGGCTGATGAAGCGGGCCACGGTCAGCTTCGGGCAGTCGCTCTTCCCCGGCGACCTGGAGCGGGCCCTGCTCGCCGCGGCCACCTCCGACGTGCTCCTGGCCGTGGGGACGACCCTGGCCGTGGGGCCGGTGAACATGATGGTGCCCGAGGCGGTGCGCAACGGACGGTCGGTCGTCGTCCTCAACGGTTCGCCCACCGAGATGGACGAGTTGGCCGACGTGGTCGTGGAGGGCTCCATCAGCGATCTGCTCCCCACGATCGTCGGTGCCGAATCCCGACCAGATCGGTAGGGTTTGTCCATGGCCACCTTCCGAGACCTCCTGCGGGACGCCCGGACCCGCATCCGCGAGACCGACCCGGCGGGCGCCGAGGCGCTCCTGGCCGACGGTCACCTGCTGCTCGACGTCCGCGAGCCCGACGAGTACGAGCAGGGTGCGATCCCCGACTCGATCCACATCCCGAGGGGCAACCTCGAGGCGACCGTCGAGAACCGCATCACCGACCGGGACCAGCCGATCGTCGTCATGTGCGCCGGAGGCGTCCGCTCGGCCTTCGCGGCGGACACCCTCCAGCAGCTGGGCTACACCGACGTCGTCTCCATGGACGGCGGGTTCAACACGTGGAAGGACGAGGGCCGCGACTGGCGCACCCCTCGGACCCTCAGCCCCGAGCAGCGCAACCGGTACCAGCGGCACCTGCTCCTGCCCGAGGTCGGCGAGGAGGGCCAGCTGAAGCTGCTGGACGCCTCGGTCCTCATGCTGGGCGCCGGCGGCCTCGGCTCGCCCGCCGCCCTCTACCTGGCGGCGGCCGGCGTGGGCCGCATCGGCATCATCGACATGGACGTGGTCGACGAGTCCAACCTGCAGCGCCAGATCCTCCACAACCTGGACCGGATCGGCGAGCGCAAGGTCGACTCGGCCAAGAAGACCCTCACGTCGCTCAACCCGGACGTCGACGTCGTCACCTACGACGTCCGCCTCGGCGCCGACAACATCATGGACATCCTCGCCGAGTACGACGTGGTGGTCGACGGGGCGGACAACTTCCCCAGCCGCTACCTCCTCAACGACGCCTCGGTGAAGCTCGGGGTGCCGGTGGTGCACGGCTCGATCTTCCGCTTCGAGGGCCAAGTGACGGTCTTCGACCCGCGGGGCGGCGTGACGTACCGGGACATGCTCCCCGAACCGCCCCCGGCCGAGTTCGCCCCGAGCTGCGCCGAGGCCGGCGTGCTCGGCGTGCTGCCCGGCATCGTGGGCTCCATCCAGGCCCTCGAGGCCATCAAGCTGATCCTCGGCCTGGGCGAGGGGCTGTCGGGGCGCCTGGTGGCCTTCGACGCCATGGACATGAGCTTCCGCGAGTACCGCCTGCAGCGCGACCCGTCGCTGGAGGTCACCTGGGAGAACCGGGACCGCATCGAGATCGCCGAACTGGACGGCCTCTGCATGCCCCGCGTCTCCGCCCCACCGGAAGCCTGACCCGCATCGCCGGACGGCCGGACCCGACCCGCCGGGGTGGGTCGGCGTCGGGACGGCGACCTGCGAGAATCCACACCCATGGCGCGCTTGGCGATCATCGGGACCGGCTACGTCGGCCTGACCACCGGGGCGTGCTTCGCCCACCTCGGCCACGACGTGGTCTGTGCCGACGTCGACGCCGACAAGGTGGCCCGCCTGCAGGCCGGCGAGGTCCCGATCGTCGAGGATCGGCTCGACAAGCTGGTGGGCGAGGGCCTCGACGACGGCCGGCTCTCGTTCGTGGTCGGCGCGGCCGCCGCGGTGGCCGACTGCGAGTTCGCCTTCCTGTGCGTCCCGACCCCGCAGGACGAGGACGGATCGGCCGACCTGTCCTACATCGAGGCGGCCTCGGCGGAGATCGGGCCGGTGCTGCCCGCCGAGTCGATCGTCGTCAACAAGTCGACGGTCCCGGTGGGCTCGACCCGGGTCGTCGAACGGGTGCTGGGCCGGGCGGACGTCACGGTGGTCTCCAACCCCGAGTTCCTGCGCGAGGGCTCGGCGGTCCGCGACTTCCTCCACCCGGATCGGATCGTCATCGGCTGCGAGGACCGTGCCGCCGCGGTGCGGGTGCTCGCGCTGTACCTGGGGACCACGGCGCCGACCCTGGTGACCGACCCAGCGTCGGCGGAGACGATCAAGTACGCGGCCAACGCCTTCCTGGCCACCAAGCTGTCGTTCGCCAACGCCATCGCCGCGGTCTGCGAGGGCGTGGGGGCCGACGTCGAGGACGTGATGCTGGGCCTGGGCTATGACCACCGGATCGGCGCCGAGTTCCTACGGCCGGGGCCCGGCTGGGGCGGGAGCTGCTTTCCCAAGGACACCCGTGCGCTGGTCCGGATCGCCGCCGACGGGGGCTACGACTTCGGGTTGCTCGACGGGGTGATCGCCGTGAACGAGGAGCAGTTCACCCGCGTCGTCGACAAGGTGCGGGCCGCTGTTGGTGGCGACCTCGCCGACCGGACGGTGGCGGTCTGGGGCCTGACCTTCAAGGCGGGGACCGACGACCTGCGGGAATCCCCGTCGCTGGCCGTCGTCCACCGACTCCTCGCCGAGGGGGCGTCGGTCCGGGCCCATGATCCGACGGTGGCCTCGGTGGCCGACCTGCCGGCCGACCTCGGGGAGGTCGCGGTCGGCGGCGATCCGCTCGAGGCGTGCCGTGGGGCCGACGTCCTGGTGGTCCTCACCGAATGGGACGTGTTCCGCTGGCAGGACCCTGCAGCGGTGGGCGAGGCCATGACGGCCCCGGCCCTCGTCGATGCCCGGAACCTGTTGGACCGGGCCCGCTGGGAGCGGCACGGCTTCGTCCACCAGGGCATCGGTCGCTGAGGATGCGGGCGCTCCTGGCCGGTGGCGGCGGCTTCATCGGGTCCCACCTCGCCGAGGCCCTCGTGGCGCGGGGGGACGAGGTCGTGGTGGTGGACGACTTCTCCACGGGTCGACGGGAGAACCTGGCCGGGATCGTGGTGGAGGTCGTCGAACACGACGTGGTGGCATCCCTGCCCGACCTGGGCCGATTCGACGCGGTCCTGAACCTGGCCAGCCCGGCATCACCGGACGACTTTCGGACGCGGCCGCTGGAGATCCTGGCCGTCGGCAGCCGGGGGACCTGGAACCTGCTCGACCTGGCTGCGGCCGAGGGAGCGCGGTTCCTGCAGGCATCGACCAGCGAGGTGTACGGCGACCCGCTCGTCCACCCGCAGGCCGAGGACTACCACGGCAACGTCGATCCGAACGGCCCGCGGAGCTGCTATGACGAGGCCAAGCGGTTCGGGGAGGCACTCGTCGTGGCCCACGCCGGCGTGCACGGCACCGACGTCGGGATCGCCCGGATCTTCAACACCTACGGAGAGCGGATGGCCCCGGCCGACGGACGGGTGGTCAACACCTTCATCGCCCAGGCGCTGGCCGGGGAACCGCTGACCGTCTACGGCGACGGGAGCCAGACCCGGAGCTTCTGCCACGTGTCCGACCAGGTGGCGGGGCTCCTCGCCGTCCTCGGACACGACGGCCGAGGTCCGTTCAACGTCGGCAATCCGGTCGAGGTCACGATGCTCGAACTCGCCGAGAAGGTGGTGGAGTTGACCGGTTCGGCCAGCGAGGTCCACCTGGTGGACCTGCCGGCCGAGCGGACCGGCGACCCGGCTCGACGGCGCCCCGACATCACCCGTGCACGCGAGGTCCTCGGTTGGGAGCCGACGGTCGGCCTCGACGAGGGCCTGGCCCGGATGATCGAGCACTTCCGGTCGAACGAGGACCTCGGCTGACCCCGAGACCGATGCGGATCCTCGATCGACTCCCGGAGGGCACCGTCGCGGTCGGCGGCGGGCTGGTGGTCAACGGCCTGGCGGCCTACGCCTTCATCACCCTGGCGTCCCGTGACCTCGGCCCGGAGGCCTACACGCCGGTCGGCCTGCTGTGGGCCCTCAGCTTCCTCCTCGGGCCCGGGTTCTTCCAGCCCCTCGAGCAGGAGGTGGCCCGGGTGGTGGCCAGCCGGGCCGACGGTCGCCTCGGGCCGATCGTCCGCACGGCGGCGGCCATCGGCGCCGGGATGGTCGGACTGTTGGCCGTGGCCGCGCTCGTGCTGCGCGACCGTCTGCAGCACGACCTGTTCGACGGGGACGGCCTGCTGGTGGTCGGCCTCCTCCTGGTCCTGGTCGGCCTCGGGCTGGGCCACCTGGTCCGGGGGGCGTTGGCCGGGATCGGCCGCTTCGGTGGCTACGCCCGCTATTTCATCGGCGACGGCCTCGGACGCCTCGTCCTGGCCCTGGTCCTGGTGGCCGTGGTCGGGGGAGCCGGCGGCTACGGGCTGGCCGTGGGCCTCGCTCCGTTCGTGGGCGTGGCGACGGCGCTTGTCGGCCGCCGAGACGCGGCCCGTGCCGGCTCCCTGGCCGGCCCGGCGGAGCCTCCCGGTGCCCTGTCGCGGGCCCTCGGCGCGCTGCTGGTGGCCTCTGTGTCCACCGCCCTGGTCCTGAACGTCAGCCCGCTGGCCGTCGAGGTGCTGGCCGGCCCCGACCAGGCCGACGAGCCGGGACGGTTCCTGAACGCCCTGCTCATCGCCCGGGTGCCGCTCTTCTTCTTCCAGGCCGTCCAGGCCTCGCTGCTCCCCAAGCTCTCGGGCCTGGTGGGCGCTGGGCGACTCGACGAGATGCGGGACGCCCTGCTCCGGCTCCTGGTCCTGGTGCTCGCCCTGGGTGGGGCGTCCATCGCCTTCTGTGCGGTGCTGGGCACGACGGTGGTGGACGTGGCCTTCGGCGAGGGCTTCGCGGTGGAGCGTCGCGACATGGTCCTGCTGGCCGCCTCGAGCGCCGTGCTGATGGTGGCCCTCTCGCTCGCCCAGGCCCTGATCGCCTGTCGGGCCCAGGGTCGGATGGCCCTGGCCTGGGTGGCCGGCCTCGTCGCCTTCCCGGTGGTGGTGGCCCTCGGCGACGACCTGTTCCTCCGTGTGGAGCTCGGCCTGCTGGCGACGGTGTCCACGGCCGCCGCGGCGATGGCCCTCCTCCTGGTGGTCCGCCTCCGGTCCGCCGCCCGGTGGACGGAGGGCGCGGCGTGACGTCCTCCCGCCCGGTCGTCGGCGCGCTCCTGGTGGTGGCCGGACTCCTCGGGGCATCGCTGGCCACTGCGTCGACGGCCGCCGCCGACGTGGTCGTGGTGGTCGAGGCCGGCGACAGCCTCTCGGAGATCGCGGCCGAGTACGGGGTGTCGGTCTCGGCCCTGATGGCCGCCAACGGGATCACCGATCCGGATCGGCTCTTCATGGGCCAGGAGCTGGTCGTCCCCGGCGTGGGTCCGGGCACCACGACCCTGCCGCCGCTGGTCGTCGTGGTGCAGTCCGGCGACAGCCTGTCGGGCATCGCGGCGGAGTACGGCGTCAGCGTCGGTTCCCTCGTGGCCGCCAACGGCATCGACGACCCCGACCGGGTCCACCCCGGCCAGGAGCTGGTCATTCCCGGTGCGTCGGCCGCGGCCCGTCCCAAGGGTCCGACCGTCGTCACCGTGAGGTCCGGCGACAGCCTCTCGAAGATCGCCGCGGCCCACGGCGTGACGGTGGCCGCCCTGATGGCCGCCAACGGCCTGGACGATCCCGACCGCCTCCAGATCGGCCAACGGCTGACCATTCCGGGGACCGCGGCACCGACCACCACGCTGCCGCCGCTGGTCGTCACGGTGCAGTCCGGCGAGAGCCTGTCGATCATCGCCGCCCGCTACGACCTGACGGTCGGCGCCCTGGCCGCCGCCAACTCGATCACCGACCCGAACCTGCTGTCGGTGGGCCAGGAACTGGTCATCCCGGGGCGGACGGCCCCACCGAAGTACTCGGTGGTGTACGGGCCGATCCGGGTGGACGGCCGGGGCTGGGGTCACGGGCGGGGCATGGGCCAGTACGGAGCCCTGGGCTATGCCGTCGACGAGGGCTGGACCCGGGACGCCATCCTCGACCACTACTACGGCGGGACCATCGCCGGCGTCGTCCCCGACGTCGAGATCGGCGTGCGCCTGCTGGGCAGCGACGGGAAGGCCACCACCGTCCACGTCGAGGACGCGCTGCTGGCCGTGGCCGGATCGACCGGAGGGTGGACCCTGCTCGACGCGTCGACCGTCCGGGTCACCCTCGACGGTGACGCCGACAGGTACCGGGTGGCCACCGGATCGGGCTGCGGCGGTTCGTTCACCGACACCGGGATCCTCGTCGAGAGCCCGATCACCCGGATCCGGCCCGCTCGCCTGGTCGACCGCGAGGCCAGCCGGAAGCCGCTGATGCACGTCACCTCGACCATCCCCGCGGTGCCGTCGACCACGGAGGCCGCCGTGGAGGCGACGACGACCACCACCACGATCGTGTCGGGTTCCTCGGTGCCGCCGGACCACCCCGACCACCCGTCGAACACCTCGACCACGGTGTCCCCCTCCACCGGGCCCACCTCCACGGTGGCGCCGGGCGACGGCACCGCACCGACGCTGGGCACCGACGCCTCGGGGCGCGACTTCGAGGTGCTGGACGCCTCGGACCTGCCCCTGGACCAGACGCTGCAGGTCTGCTCGGGGTCGAACTCGGCCACGTGGTACCGCGGCGAGGTGCGAGCGGCGAGGTACGGCGGCGCCCAGCGGACCGTGAACTGGGTGCGGATCGAGCAGTACCTGCGCGGCGTGGTGCCCCGGGAGATGTCGGCCAGCTGGGCCTCGTTGGGCGACGGTGCGGGCAGTCGGGCCCTCGAGGTGCAGGCGGTGGCCGCCCGGTCCTACGCCCTGGCCGAGGTGCGCTACGCGTACGCCAAGACCTGCGACACCATCCGCTGCCAGGTGTATGGCGGCCGTCGGGCGCGCCGGGGTTCGAAGCAGTGGTCGCACGAGGCCCCGGAGACCGATGTCGCCATCGCCGCCACGGCCGGCCTGGTCCGTCTCGACGGCGACGGGGTGGTGTCCCGGACCGAGTTCTCGGCATCGACCGGTGGGCACACCATCACGGCGGACTTCCCCGGGGTGGTGGACGCCGGCGACGACGTCTCGATCAACCCGGTCCACCGCTGGTCCACCGAGCTGGACGCAGCCGAGGTCGCCGAGTCGTTCGGGCTGGGCACCCTCTACGAGGTCGAGGTGGTGGAGCGCGACGGCTTCGGCGACGATGGCGGGCGGGCCACCGAGGTGGAGCTGCGGACCCGGACGGGCGAGAGGTTCACCGTCACCGGCGACCGGTTCCGTCGCGAGTTCGGCCTCCGCTCCAACTGGTTCGGGGTGGCCTACGGGCCGCCCGATGCCGGGGCTTCCTTCCCGTCCACCCGGGTCGACGAGTACCGGATCACCACCCGGTACGACGACGAGGACATGGCCTCGGTGGAGGCCGCCGCCGAACACCTGGAGATGTCGCCCGGCGAGTTCCAGCGCGCCGCCGTGTGGGTGGTGGCGTTCCTGCTGAACCTGGCCGACGGCGACCCGGCGCCCATCGACGTCCCGCCCATGGACGGCGCCGAGCGGGTGACGACCGCCTACTTCGCCGCCGAGGGCGATCAGACGGCGCTCGAGCAGGTGGCCGACGGCTTCGGCATCACCGGCGAGGAGGCCCAGCGGGTGTCGGTCACCGTGCTGGTCTTCCTGACCGCCCTGGCCAAGGCCGCCGGACGGTGACCGGGCCCGTTTCCGGCCCACCGGTACCCTCGGCGACGTGAAGGGCCTGATCCTGTCGGGGGGCAGCGGCCGCCGCCTGCGACCGCTCACCCACACCAGCGCCAAGCAGCTGGTCCCCATCGCCAACAAGCCCATCCTCCACTACGTGGTCGAGGACCTCGTCTCGGTGGGCATCACCGACATCGGCATCGTGGTCGGCGACACCGCCGACGAGGTCCGGGCCAGCGTGGGCGACGGGTCACGGTGGGGGGCCGAGGTCACCTACCTGGAGCAGGAGGCACCCCTCGGCCTGGCCCATGCCGTGCTGGTGGCCCGGCCGTTCCTCGCGGACGCTCCCTTCGCCATGTACCTCGGCGACAACATGTTCGAGGACTCCCTCGACGAGGTGGTGGCGGGCTTCGAGGAGTCCGGCGAGGCGGCCCGCCTGCTGCTGGCCCACGTCGACGACCCGACGGCCTTCGGGGTGGCCGACGTGGACGCCGCCGGCCGGATCGTCGCCCTGGAGGAGAAGCCCGCCGATCCGCCCTCGGACCTGGCGCTGGTCGGCGTGTACCTGTTCGATGCGCGCATCCACGCCGCCGTCGACGCCATCGAGCCCTCGGCCCGCGGCGAGTTGGAGATCACCGACGCCATCCAGCGCCTGCTCGAGGACGGCGCTCCCGTGGCCCACCGGGTGCTGGAGGGCTGGTGGATCGACACCGGCAAGAAGGACCCGCTGCTGGAGTGCAACCGCCTGGTGCTCGACGCCCTGGCGGGCGACGGGGTGGTGGTTGACGACGAGGCCACCGTGGTGGACGCCACGCTGGTCGGACCGGTCGTGGTGGCCGCCGGGGCGAGGATCGTGGACGCCACGGTCGGGCCCTCGGTCGCCGTGGGCGCCGGCTGCCGCATCGAGTCGTCGACCGTCGACCACTCGGTGCTGATGGAGGGGAGCTCGGTGGTGGGTCACCACCGGGTCACCGCCTCGGTCCTCGGGCGGGAGGCGGCCGTGGTCGGATCGGGTGCCGCCGTGCCGTCGGATCTGTCGGTCCTGCTGGGCGACCACTCGGTGGTCGACGTCCACGGCCCGGCGGAGGAGTCGACCGGTGGCTGACGTCCGGGCTTCGGTGGAGATCGACGGGGTGGTGGTCGTCGACCCGGTGGTCCACGTCGACGACCGGGGTTCCTTCGTGGAGACGTGGCGGCGCGAGTGGATCCCGGGCTGCGGGGAGATGGTCCAGGCGAACCGCGCCGAGCGCAGTGCCGGCTCGCTGGTCGGCCTCCACTACCACCGGTTCCAGGCCGACTACTGGACGGTCTCGTCGGGTCGGATCCGCGTCGTTCTCCACGACCTGCGGGCCGGTTCGCCGACCGACGGGGCCACCCTCTGCATGGACCTGGGCGGAGCCGGTCCGGACCGCCACCGCGGCCTGTACATCCCCCGCGGGGTGGCCCACGGCTTCGCGGCGCTGACCGACGCCACGGTGGCCTACCTCGTGGATGGCACCTATGACCCGGCCGACGAGCTGGGCGTGGCGTGGGACGACCCGGCCGTGGGTGCCGACTGGGGTCTGGACGGTCGTCGGCCGGTGCTGTCGGCCCGGGACGAGGCCAACCCGCGCCGCGCCGACCTGCCGGCGGACCTCGTTCCGGTACATCCGTCGGGCACGGGGGGCTGACGTGCGACTGCTGGTCACCGGCGGAGCGGGCTTCATCGGCGCCAATCACGTGCACCGGCTCGTGGCCGCCGGGCACGACGTCACCGTCTACGACGCCCTGACCTACGCCGGCAACCGGGCCAACCTGGACGGTCTGGCCGAGGGCGACGACTACCGCTTCGTCCACGGCGACGTCCGCGACGGGGCGACCCTGGCCGACGCCATGCGGGGCCACGAAGCGGTGTTCCACCTGGCCGCCGAGAGCCATGTCGACCGCTCGCTGGTCGACCCGTCCACCTTCGCCGCCACCAACTGCGAGGGCACGGCCACCGTCTGCCGAGTGGCCCTCGAGCTCGGCGTGGAGCGGGTCGTGCACGTGTCCACCGACGAGGTGTACGGCTCCATCGAGGTCGGGTCGTTTCGCGAGGACGACCCGCTGGCGCCGTCGTCGCCGTACTCGGCATCCAAGGCCGGGTCCGACCTGATCGCGCTCTCGTACCACGCCAGCCACGGCCTCGACGTGGTGGTGACCCGGGCCACCAACAACTACGGGCGCTTCCAGTTCCCGGAGAAGGTGATCCCGCTGTTCGTGACCACCCTGCTGCGGGGCGGCCGGGTCCCGCTCTACGGCGACGGGCTGAACGTGCGGGACTGGCTCCACGTCGACGACCACTGCGCCGCCCTCGACCTGGTGCTGGCCCACGGGGCGGCGGGCGGCATCTACAACGTGGGCGCCGGCGACGAGCTGGCCAACCGCGACCTGACCGACCGCCTGCTGGCCCTGTGCGGCGCCGACGGGTCGGCGATCGAGTACGTGGCCGACCGGCCCGGCCACGACCGCCGGTACTCGGTCGACGCCGGCCGGGTCCGGGCGCTGGGGTGGGAGCCCACCGTGGACGTCGACGACGGCCTGGCGGCCACCGTCGAGTGGTACCGGACCCATGCCGAGTGGTGGGAGCCGCTGCTGTCCGGGTCGTCCCGACGATGACCGTCCTCGTGGTGGGGGCGGCCGGACAACTGGGCCGCGAGGTGTGCCGGGTGGCTGCCGCCCGCGGCGAGGTGGTCGGCCTCGACCGCGCCGCCCTGGACGTGACCGACGCCGACGCCGTCCGGGCCGCGGTGTCGGCCCACCGACCGTCGGTGATCGTGAACGGCGCGGCGTGGACCGATGTGGACGGATGCGAGCTCGACCCGGACTGTGCGGACCTCGTCAACGCCCGGGCCGTCGGACACCTCGCCGAGGCCGCCGGCGCGGTGGACGCCCACCTCGTCCAGGTGTCCACCGACTTCGTCTTCGACGGATCGCCGATCGACGGCGAGCTGGTGCCGTATCCGGAGGACCACCCGACGTTTCCGCTGAACGCCTACGGGGCCTCCAAGCTGGCCGGGGAGGCGGCCGCCGGTCCGGCGGCCACGGTGGTCCGGACCACGTGGCTGCAGCCGGCCGACGGCCCGGGCATGGTCGGTCGGATCCTGGCCGGCCTGGCCGGCGACGGGCCGGTGGAGCTGCTGGGCGACCGCCGGGCCTGTCCGACCTTCATCGCCGACCTCGTGCCGGTGCTGCTCCGCCTGGCGGACGAGCGGGTGCCCGGGGTGGTGCACGCCGTGAACGAGGGGCCCGCCTCGTGGGCCGACGTGGGCCGGGTCGTGGCCGATGCCGTGGGCGCCGATCCGACCCGGGTGGTGGCCGTCGACGAGGCCGACCTGGGGCCGCCCCGACCGGCCCGCCGGCCCGCCTGGTCGGCGCTGGACTGCACGGTGTTGCGAGATCTCGGCCACGAGCCGCTGCGTCACCACCGCGACGCCGTGGCGGCCACCGTGGCCCGCCTGGCCGGCTGAGGCGATGACCGGACCGACGGCCGGTGCCCACCGGTCCCTCGCTGCCGGGGTGGTCCGGTGGTCGGACCGGGTCCTCGACGGGTCGGTGGCCGGCCTGGCGTCGTGGACGGTGGTCTTCCACCTCGCCCGGTGGACCGGGACGGGTCGCGACGGAGCACTCGGGCTGTGGCTCGTGGTGGTCGCCGCCTGGGCCGTCCTGCGGCTCCGGGGGTCGGCGGGTCGGCCATCAGGTCAGGCCGTGTCTGGGTCGCCGTCCGGTGCTTCCGGTCCCGATGCCCGGTGGTTCGCCGATGCCGGGTGGGTCGCCGGCGGCCTGGGTGCGGTGGCCGTGCTGGTGGCCTGCGTCGACGTGGACGGCCTGTGGTGGCCGGTGCTCTGGGCCGGCCTGGCCCTCCTCCTGCTGGTCGCCGTCCGTCGGTCCCTCCCCTCGGCCCGACCGTCGTCGGGTGGGGAGGAGGCACGGGGCGGGGTGCCCTCGGGGACCGCGGCCGTCGCCGTGCTCGTCCTGGCGGTGGCCATGGCCGTGCTGTCGCTGGTCATGGTCCGGCCCGACCAGGACGACGTGTTCGTGGTCAACCGCTCGACCTGGATCGCCGAGCACGATGCCGCCTTCCCCGAGCGGGACACTGTGTTCAGCGACGACGTGCTTCCCATCCAGCGCCCGGCCGGCCTGGCCACCTCGGTGGAGGCCCTCGTCGGAGCGATGGCCGCCCTGGTCCGGGTGGCCGCGGCGTCGTTGGCCTACCTGGGCCTCGCTCCGCTGGTGGCCGCCCTCTCGGTGGTGGCCACGTGGCGTCTGCTGCGCGGGTTCGGCGCCCGGGCCCCGGCGCTGGCCACCTGGGTGGGGACGGCCTTCCTGGTGCTCGACGGTGCCGAGCACGGCTCGTTCGGCAACTTCTCGGCCGGGCGGTCGTGGCAGGGCAAGGTGGTGTTCCTGGTCCTCGTCGTCCCGACGTTGTGGCACCACGCCGCGGCGTGGGGGCGGAGCGGTCGGCGGCGGCACCTGCGGGCCACGGCGCTCGGCGTTGTGGCCGGCCTCGGCCTGACGTCCACCGCAGTGCTGGTGGCCCCGGCCGTGGTGGTCGCCGCGGCGACGGCCACCGCCGTCCACGCCACGACGGGCGGCGTCCGTCGGAACCGCATCGGCTGGGGCCTGGCGGCCACGGCACCGGCCGTGGTGGTCGGGCTGGGGACCCTGCTGGCCGATCCGCAGCGATTGGGCGACCTGGCGGCGGCCACGTCGTCGGGCGTCGTGGCCGCCTTCGATCCGCTGCGGTGGCTGGACAGCGGGACCGAGCCCATCGGGGTGGTCCGGATGGTGTTCGGCAGCGGTCCGGGGGCCCTTGCGGCGGTGGCGGCCGCCCTCCTGGCCTGGACCACGGTCGGTGATCGCTCGACCCGGCTCCTGCTGCTGGCCGGCCCGGTGGTGGTCTTCGGGGGCTTCCTGGCTCCGGGCGTGCTCGACGTGCTGAACGAGCTGGGGGAAGCCGACGCCATCGCCTGGCGGACCGTCTGGATCCTGCCGGAGCCCGCCCTGGTGGGGCTGGTCCTCACCCAGGTCCGGTGGGGCACGGGCCTCCGGGGCTCGACGTCGACGGGCCCGGTGGTGGCCCCCGTCGTGGTCCTCGTCGTGATGGCGCTGACCGGGACGGCCATCACCAGCAGCGCCAACCGGGGGACCGAGCTGGTCTGGCCGCCGGCCGTGGACCTGCCCCGCCCCGAGGTGGACGGCGCCCGTGGCCTCATCGACCGGGCGCCGGACGGCGGCACCGTTGCCGGCCCCGAGGGCGTCGACTTCGCCGTGTCGGTCCTCACCTCGACGGTGACGGCCACCAACCCCCGGTCGGCCTACCTCCGGGGCCGCCACGTCGACGCGGCGTTCCGGGCCGACGACCGGCGGACCCTGAGCCACGCCCTGGACCACGGCTGGGCCGAATGGGGAGCCGACGCGGTGGTCGACGCGCTCGACGGCCTCCGTCCCGACGCGGTGTGCCTCCGGTCAGCGCCGGCGATCGGCGACGGGGGAGAGGTGGCCGACGTGCTGGTGGCGGCCGGCTACCGGGCCGACGGCGCCGACGCCGCCTGCCGGTACTTCGTCCGGGCGATTCCCTAGAAGCGGCGCAGGTCCCGAGAAGCGGCGCGGGTCCCTAGAACCGGCGCAGGAGGCGGGCCAGCCCAGCCAGTGGGGGACCCACCACCGGCAGGTGCCGCAGGCGTCCGAGGCGGCCCCGGAGGCCACCGGCCGGGCCGGTGCCCACGGTGCGCTGCCGGAGGCTGCGTCGCCCGGCGGCCCGGAGCTGGGCGACGTGGGTGGCCACGTCGCCGCCGAGGGCCACCGAACGGAGCTCGGCCTCGGCCAGCAGGAGGCGGTCCAGCGGGTCTGGCCCCACGTCGACCGGGAGGAGGTCGCAGAAGGCGACGGCCAGGTCGTCCACCGACGTCGTGGCCGGCCAGGGGTGACGGGTCCCGGAGTGCACGGCGACCGAGGCCAGCTTCCAGCAGGCGCGGATGGCCACCAGTTGGAGGTCGACGCCGCCGACCGCCTCCCACTCGTCGTCCACGAAGGTCGGCGGGCCGTCACCGTGGGCGCCGGCCAGGTTGTCGAGCCCGAGGTCCAGGTGGTCGCCGGGCAGGACCCGGCGCCGGCCGGCCGGCAGGTACGGGTGGGCGTCCGCCGCCGACACGTCCCGCTCCTCGGCGGCCGCCTCGGCGATCGCTGCCCACAGGCCCAGCACCTCGGCCAGGCCGCGTCGGTCGCCGTCGCGCAGGCACTGGAGGGCGACCTGCTCCAACGTCGGTCCTGGCACGTACGGCTCCGGGGTGCCGTCAGCCGGTCGGATCCGGAGCCACCCGTCGGCGCCGGCGTTCTCGGGGCGGTCGGGGCCGGTGTTGCCAGGGTGCGTGGGACGTCGGTCGATGGTGCGGCCGCCGGCACCGTCGTCGCGGACGGTCCGTACCCGTAGATGGGCCCGCCGGCGGTCACCGGTGAACCGCCAGGCGAGGACCTCCCGGTCGCAGCGGGCGTCCATTGATCCGTCGTCCCGGGCCGCCAGCACGAGGAACGAGTTGGCCATCTCGACGCCGAGGCCGCCGTCGACCGCGCCGCGCAGCACGGCCCGCTCGTCGCCGTCGAACCCGCCACCCATCCGGCTCCGGTCCAGCGGGGGACCGACCAGCTGGTCGACGAGGTCCACGGCGTCGGGCTGGTCGTGGATGGCCTCGGCGAGGATGGCCGTGGGCAGCTTGTAGTCGGGCCACGGGGTCAGCCAGCGCTGGGAGACCAGGCCGGCCCCGTCGAGCAGGGCGGCCAGGTCACGCCGTCCATGGGTGCGGACGGTGGCCGTGGTCGGGGTGGCCGCCTGGGCCGGGTAGCCCTCGAGGCCGACCCACGGGCGGGCCAGGTGGTCCTCGTCGACGCCCAACCAGTAGGCGAGGCCGAAGCGGTTCTCGATGGCCACGGCCAGCGTGCCGTGCGGGGCGAGGCGGTCGACGAGGCCGTCGAGGAAGGCGGCCGGGTCGTGGCCGGCGTACTCGAGGACGCCGATGCACAGCACCACGTCGAAGTCGCCGTGCGCCTCGCCGAGGTCGGCCACCGTGCCGTGGACCACCTCGACGTCGAGGGCCGCGCAGCGAAGGGCGGCGGCCTCGGCCCGTCGGGCGTCGCCCTCCACGGCGACCACCGAGGCGCCGCGTTCGGCGGCGGCCCGGGCGGCCACGCCGGAACCGGCGCCCACGTCCAGCACGCGCAGGCCGGGGCCGAGGCCGAGGGGGTGGAGCAGGTTCGTGCGGGCCCGGTCGAAGTGGTAGCGGGTGGGCCAGTCCACGACGTGGCCGGCCAACTCGTCCGAGGCGGTGGACCGGTCGGTGGCCCCGGCCAGGACCTCGAGCAGCCGGTCCTCCGACCCGTCGCGCCAGCGCCGGTCGTCGGCGGTCCCGTCCGGCCCGCTCACCGGTCCACTCATCGGGCCGCCCAGGTGCCGCCGAGGGCGACGAGGCCGTTCTGCGGGTCGACCCCGGTGGGCTCCACCTCGAATCGCAGCAGGTGGGTGTGGCGTTCCAGCACCTTTCGCATGGTGGCGTCGTGGAGGGCCACCGACAGCTCGTAGGTACCGGGCTGGACGGGCAGGGTGGGTACGTCGTAATCCACCTCGACGATGCCGGCCCCGTCGCCGTGGTCGGCGGCGGTGGTGGACCGGTCGTGGGACACGCCGCGGGTGGCGGCGCCGGAGTTGATGCTGGCCACGTGCGTGCCGTCGGCCCGGTACAGGCCGAGGGCCACCGTCACCGGCTCGCCGGCCGCGTCGGCGTCGTAGCGGACCCGGAAGCGCACCGGCCGCCCCGATCCCACCGTCGCGGTGGGGTGCCCGTTGGGGTCGACCAGGCCGACCGACCGCACCAGGTCGTCCGACGAGAGTCGCTCCAGGCCCAGGCCGCCCCCGGTCGGGTCGGACCCGTTCCCCCCGTCGCCGACGGTCCCCTCGGCGCCGGTGGCGAACCGGTCGATCACCTCGGCCGACGGACCGACGGCCCGCAGGGCGCCGTTCTGGATCCAGGCCGTGCGGTCGCACAGCCAGCCCACCATGTCCAGGTCGTGGCTGACCACCACGATGGTGCGGCCCTCGGCCTTGAGGCGGGCGAACCGGTCCAGGCACCTCTTCTGGAACGACAGGTCGCCGACGGCCAGCACCTCGTCGACGAGCAGGACCTCGGGCTCGACGTGGATGGCCACCGAGAACCCGAGGCGCACGTACATGCCCGACGAGTAGTTCCGGACCGGCTCGTCGATGAACCGGTCCAGCTCGGCGAAGCCCACGATGTCGTCGAACCGTCGCCGGATGTCCCGGCTGGTGAAGCCGAGGATGGCCCCGTTCAGGTACACGTTCTCCCGCCCGGTCAGCTCCGGGTGGAAGCCGGCGCCCAGCTCGAGCAGGGCCGACAGGCGGCCGTCGACGGACGCCCGTCCCTCGTCGGGGCGCAGGATGCCGGCCAGCACCTTCAACAGGGTGCTCTTGCCCGACCCGTTGCCGCCGATGATCCCGAAGGTGTCGCCGTGGTCGACGTCCAGCGTCAGGTCCCGCAGCGCCCAGAACTCCTCGTAGCGGGTGCGGTGCCCGTTCAGCACCGTGGCCTTCAGCGTCCAGTTCCGGTCGTGGGTGAGGCGGAACTTCTTGCCCAGGCCGTCCAGCGAGACGGCCGGCCGACCCGGCCGCGAGCCGTCCACCTCAGACCTCCTCGGCCATACGGGGCTCCAGCCGGCGGAACAGCGCGGCGCCGAGGGCCAGGACGACGACCGTGGCTCCCACGATGGCCAGCCACCGTTCGATCGACGGGAAGCGGAGGTCGTAGAGGGCGTTCCGGTAGGCCTCGGCCCACGAGACCATCGGGTTGAGCTGGTACAGCGTGCGGTAGCCCATGCCCAGGAACTCCCGGTCGGTCGGGACCATGTCCAGCGGGTAGAGGATGGGGGTCAGGAACATCCACGGGGCGAGGGCCACGCCGAGGAAGTGCTGGACGTCCCGGAAGTACACGTTGGCCGCGCCGACCATGAGTGCCAGTCCGATGGTGAACAACAACTGCAGGGCCATCAGGACGAGGACGACGGGGATCCAGGCGAAGGCGTAGTGGCCCTCGATGACGGCGATGAGCACCAGCAGCACGGCCATCTCGACCAGCAGGGTCAGGAACCGGGCCAGGACCGACGAGGTGGGCAGCACCCAGCGGGGGAACCAGATCTTGGTGATGAGCGGGCCGTTGGCGGTGATCGAGCGGGTGGCCTCGGTCAGGCTGGTCACGTGGAACTGCCACGGCAGCAGGGTCACGAGCAGGAACACCGCGTACGAGCGGATGCCGCTCGGGTCGCCGGTGGTCGGCTGGATGCGCAGGAACACCGAGAAGACCGCCGAGTAGACGACCACGGCCACCAGGGGGTTGAGGACCGACCAGGTCCAGCCCAGCGCCGAGCGCTTGTACTTGGAGCGGAGGTCGCGCAGCGTCAGGTTGACGAGCAGGTCGACCTGGAGCAGGCGGACGAGGTCCCGCCTGGAACGCCTGGTGGTCGACCTGACCCTTCGGGAGGCGGGCACCGACCGATCCTACCGGTCGCCCCCGGACCGGCCCGGGCGGCCTTCTACGCTGGCCGGGTGGAACAGTCTCCTGACGGGCCGCTGCGCCGGGCCTACCTGCGGTCGTGGCGGGCCGGCTTCCGGTGGCTGTACGTGCTCGACGCCACCGGCATCCTCGGCGTGGTGGTGCTCGTCAACCTGGTCCGGTTCGGGACCGACTGGCCGGCGCCGGCCGACACGGTGGTGGGCATGGCGGTGGCCACCGTCGCCCTGCAGGCCGTCTTCTACTTCGGGGGCCTCTACGAGAAGCAGGTCCGCCTCGGGCACCGCATGTGGTTCTCCCGGGTGGCGGGCCTGACGCTGGTGGGCCTGGCCATGGGGCTCGTGGTCGTCCTGCCCACCGGGCGGTACGCCGTTCCCCGGGCCAACCTGGCCGCGGTGGGGGTGGGCGTGGCGTTGGTGGCCACCGGCACCCGCCTGTTGTCGCGTCGCCTCCGGGCCCGACGGTTCGGTCCGCCGCGGGTGCTGCTGGTCGGATCGTCGACCGAGACGGAGCTGGCGGCCGCCCACCTGGGCGAGAGCGACCGGGAGGCCGTGGTTGCCGGCCACGTCCGGGCGGCGGGCGACGTGCTGGTCGCGGTGGAGCGGACGGAGTCCACCGACGTGGTGTTCGTGGACGACGCCTCGGTGGGGGACCTGCTGCCCGAGCCGGTGGCGTCGCTGGACGCCGCCGACCGGGGGGTGTACCTACGGGTGACGGCGACCACCGCGCTGCTCGGCCTGCGCGACGTCCGCGAGATCGGGGGCATGCCCTACGTGGCGGTGCGAACCCGGGCCCTGCGACCCCACCAGCGTCGCCTCAAGCGCCTGGCCGAGTGGGTGGTGGTGCTACTGCTGGCGCCGATGGTCCTGGTCGTCGGGTCCACCCTCGCCGCCTACCTGCGGGTGGTGGCCGGCCGGGGCGTGCTGTACCGCCAGGTCCGGACCGGGCGGGACGGTGAGCCGTTCACGCTGGTGAAGTTCCGGACCATGCGGGCCGACGCCGAAGCCGACGGCGGGGCCCGACTGTCGACCCGGGGTGACGACCGGGTGCTGGCCGGTTGTGCCTGGTTGCGCCGGACCCGCCTCGACGAGCTGCCGCAGTTCTGGAACGTGGTGCGCGGGCAGATGTCGCTGGTCGGCCCCCGGCCCGAACGACCGGAGCTGATCGCCGAGTTCGAGGCGGCCATCCCCGGCTACGGGCGCCGCCACGAGATCGCCCCGGGCCTGACCGGCCTGGCCCAGGTGCGGGCCGGCTACCACACCGATCCGGCCTACAAGCTAGGCCACGACCTCCAGTACCTGATGTCGTGGTCCCCGATCCTGGATCTGCAGATCCTGGCCCGGACGGTGCTGGTGCTGTTCCGGCGGGGCTCGTGACCGACGGTGCCCCAGCGGCATCCGGAGGCGGGACACCGGCCGTGGCCGTGGTCCTCCCGGTCCGGAACGAGGCCGACGACCTGGAGGGAGCGGTGGCCTCGATCCTGTCCCAGGAGGTGCCGGACGGCGGGACGCTCGAGGTGTGCCTCGCCGTGGCGCCGTCGGACGACGACACCCGGGCCGTTGCCGAACGTCTCGCCGCGGCCGACGGTCGGGTGACGGTGGTCGACAACCCGGACGGCGTGACGCCCGCGGGTCTGAACGCCGCGATCGGGGCGACCTCGGCGCCGGTGGTGGTGCGCGTCGACGGCCACGCCGAGCTGCCGCCGGGCTACGTGGTCCGGGCGGTGGCCACCCTGGAGCGCACGGACGCGGCGGTGGTGGGCGGCATCCAGGATCCCCGGGGCACGACCCCGTTCGAGGTGGCGGTGGGACGGGCCATGGCGTCGCGCTTCGGCGCCGGCGACGCCCGCTTCCACTACGGCGGCCCGGAGGGCCCGGTCGACACCGTGTACCTCGGCGTGTTCCGGCGCGAGGCGCTCGAGGCGGTCGGCGGGTACGACGAGGGGCTGGTCCGCAACCAGGACTACGAGCTGAACCACCGTCTGCGGATGGCGGGCGGCGAGGTGTGGTTCGACCCGGAGCTCCGGGTCGGCTACCGGCCACGGGGTTCGCTGGGTGCGCTGGCCCGCCAGTTCGGCCAGTACGGACGGTGGAAGCGGGTGGTGCTGGCCCTCCACCCGCGGTCGTTGCGGTGGCGCCACCTCGTCGCCCCGGTCGCCGTCCTCGGCGTGGTGGCCGGGCTGGTCGCCGGAGCGTGGTGGCCGCCGGCCCTGGCCGTGCCGGCCGCCTATGGCGCGGCCGTGGTGGTGGCGTCGGCGTGTGCCGCCCGGTCACCGGGCATGGCGCTCCGCCTGCTGGTCGTCTACCCGACGATGCACGGAGCGTGGGGCGTGGGCTTCCTGGCCGGTCCGCCCCGGGGCGTGGTCCGACGGCTCCGGGAGCGCTGATCCCCGGGTCGCCGGCTCAGGACGCCTCGTAGTCCCGGAGCACCTCGTCGGTCGGGCCGTCGGCCACGATCCGTCCCTCCTGGAGCCAGACGGTTCGCTCGCAGGACCGGCGCACCTCGGCCAGGTTGTGGCTGACCAGCAGCACGGTGCCCGCCGAGGCCCGGTGCTCGTCGAGGCGTCGGGCGCTGCGTTCCCGGAAGGCGCGGTCGCCCACGGCCAGCGCCTCGTCGACCAGCAGGATCTCGGGGGTCAGGGCGGTGGCGATGGCGAAGTGGAGTCGGGCCCGCATCCCCGACGAGTAGGTCTCCATGGGGCGGTCGATGGCCGGGCCGAGGTCGGTGAAGGCGGCCACGTCGGCGACCCGGGCCTCGGCCTCGTCGCGGCGCAGGCCCTGGGCCAGCAGGCCGATGCGGATGTTCGACCGGCCGGTGCTCCGGGGCCGCAGCGCCGCCTTCACCCCGAGGAAGGTGGGCAGCGAGCGCACCAGCAGCTCGCCGCCGGCCAGGGGCAGCACGCCGGTCATGGCCTGCAGCAGGGTCGTCTTGCCCGACCCGTTGGGCCCGACGAGGCCGACGCTCTCGCCGACCCGTACCTCGAGGTCGACGCCGCGCACGGCGTGCACGGTGGTGGCCTCGGGGGCGTTGCCGCGCAGCAGGTCGCGCAGCAACGGCCGGTGCGAGCGGATCGTGTACCGCACGTCGACGTCGCGGCACCGGATGGCGGTGGGTGCGGGGGTCGGACCGGTCACGCGCCGCTCCCGTAGGTGGCCTCGCGGGCCCGGAAGGCCACGAAGCCGACGACGAGGAAGAGGGTGGGCCAGGCCACGGTGCCGGCCCAGGCCAGGCCCGAGGCGTCGGTGCCGATCAGCGCCCAGCGCCAGGTGGTGACGAGGCAGTAGAGGGGGTCGAGGGCGAACAGGGCCCGCAGCGCCCCGTCGTCGACGAAGTGGTCGACCGAGTACAGGACGCCCGACAGGTAGAAGAGCAGGCGGAAGAGGAAGGGCAGCAGGTTCTCGAGGTCGCGGTAGGTGTGGGTGGCCCGGGCGGCCAGCAGGCCGGCGCCGAGGCCGAAGGCGGTCAGGGCGGCCAGCAGCGCCGGAAGCGCCAGCCAACGGAGGTCCGGGGGGTGGCCGTGGGCGAGGGTGACGGCCAGCATGACGACCAGGACCGGGGCGAACGACAGGAGCTGTCCGATGGCGCTGCCCACCGGCAGGGCGGCCCGCGGGAAGCGCAGGGCCCGGACGAGGCCCACGTTGGCCACCACCGACCGGGCGCCGGCGGTCACGGTGCGCTGGGCCTGGTGGAAGACGAACACCCCGACGGTGAGGAAGGCCAGGTAGTCGTCGACGCCCCGGTCCAGCTCGATGAGGACGCCGAACACCAGCAGGTACACCGCCACCTGCAGGACGGGGTTGAGCAGCAGCCACAGGTTGCCGAGCAGCGTGTGGGCGTTCTGGACCCGCAGGTCCTCGACGGGGACCCGGACCAGGTAGTCGCGGCGGTGCCACAGGTCCCGGAGGTAGGTGCCGACGGGGACCGGCCGCCCGACGGCGAAGAGGCCCTCGTCGGCCGGTGGTGCCTCCTCGGACGGTTCCATCGCCGCCGAGCGTAGGCGTCGCCCGATCCGGCGGGCGGCCGGGCGGTAGTTTGACCGGCGTGTCCGTTCCGCCGATCGCCCCGGGCCCGTCGGACGCCCAGGCCCGAAAGGTGGAGAACCTGACCACCGCGGTCCGGCGCCTGGAGCGCGAGAAGCGGGCGCTGCAGGAGTGGACGTCCACCCTGGAGCGCACCGTGGTCGCCCACGAGCGGGTGGGGCGCGACCGGGAGGCCGAGCGGGTCGCCGAGCGTGACGCGCACGAGGCCGAACGGGTCGCCGAGCGGACGGCCCATGCCGCGGAGGTCCGGGTCCGGTCCCAGGAGATGGCCGCCGTCGAGCGTCGCCTGAACCGGACCCTGCAGAGCCAGTCGTTCCGGCTCGGCCACCTGCTGGTCCGCATCGCCGTGTCGCCGGTCAAGGCCCTGCGGTGGATCGGTCGTCGCGCCCGGAGGGTGGCCGTGCGGATCTACCGGATCGGCCAGCGTCGCCTCCCGGGCCGGGTCGTCGAGCCGGTCCAGCAGGCGGCCACCCGGGGCCAGATGGCCACGGCCCGGCGCCACGAGGTCCTGGACCTGCCCGGCGACCGGCCGGTGTCGTTCGTGGACTGCCGTGGCCTCGACGACGGTGCCCGTGACGCCACGTGGGCCCGCATCGCCGCATCGGACCAGCCGGACCGCACGGTGGTGCTGGTGGACTCCCCCGACTTCACCGGCCTGCGGGCCCTCGGCCTGTCGTTCGAGTACCTACCGCCCTACCGGCCGGACCAGCCGTGGTGGACCGACGAGGCCGACCACGCCCGGTGGGTCGACGAGCGCATGGCCGCCATGCGTCTCGGCTACGGCGTTGAGGACGAGGACGAGGACGAGGACGCCACCTAGCCGACCGGTGTCCGGTCAGCGGCCGGCGACGGGCTGGCGGCTCCAGTCGGCGAGGGCGCCGGCGATCTCCTCGGCACCGGTGGCCGGCGGAAGCTCGGCCATCCGATCCCGCATGCGTGCCCGTTCGTCGGGGTCGAGCAGTCGGTCGACGGCCTCGTCCAGTCCGGCCAGCAGGTGGGGTTCGGCATCGGGGCCGGGGTCGTCCCACCGCAGGCCACAGCCCGTCTGCTCGGCCCAGCGGGTCCGGGCGTCCTGGTCGTCCTTGGCCGTGGACTGGTTGGGGACGAACAGGGTGGGCAGGCCGAGGGCCATGGCCTCCTGGAAGGAGTTGTAGCCGGCGGCCATGACCGAGGCGTCGAACGCCGCCCGGTACTCGCCGATGGGGAAGTGCCGGAGCCGGACCACGTCGGGCGGCAGCTCGGCCGGCACGCGGGTCAGGACGCTCTCGGTGACCACCACCTGCACGTCGGGTCGGCGCCGCAACGAGGCCACCACCCGGGCACTGAGCGAGCCGGTGTCGTTGACCTGCCCGGCGCCGAGCTGCATGAGCACCGCCGGGCGCGCCGGGTCGAGCCCCAACTCGGCCCGCACCTCGTCGGCCGGGCGCAGGTCCTCGGGCCGCACCGCGGAGACCGGGGCGGCCACGAGGGAGGCGTCGGCGCCGCCGGCGGTCAGGCCACGGTCCATCTCGGCCGCGTACTCCCCCGGTTCGACGACGTGGGTGAACAGCGTCGACCGGCTGAAGGCGTCGTGCCCCTTGCCGGGCTGCCACAGGCCCCGGCGGCTCCACACGGAGCGGAGGCCCATGCGGTGGCGGAGCACGGCGCACAGCCCGGCGTAGGGGTGGCCGCCGTCGAAGGCCATCACGTCGGGCCGGTACTGGTCGAGCAGGTGCTCGAGGCGGGTGGCGTAGAAGCCGTTCCAGGCCCGGTTGCCGACCGTGCCGTACTCGTGCGAGCGCAGGTACTCCACGTGGAATCCAGCGTCGACCGCCAGCTGGGCGGCCGGCGACAGGGTGAAGACGACCACGTCGTGGGTGTCGGCCAGGAAGCGCCCGACGGCCATCTGGCGGGTCAGGTGGCCCAGGCCGACCCCGTTGGAGGTGCACAGCAGGGCCACCGGCCGACCGCCGTCCGGCGGCTGTCCAGGGGTTGGGGCCCCTTCGGAGGGAGTCGGTGGCGGCGTCATCGGGCTGGGGGTGGGCTGGAGATCGTTGGAATTCCGGGCATCGGGCGATTCCTCAGAGAATTCCCGGGAGAACCTACATCTTCGGCCCGCTGGGTCCCGGTCCCCCGATGCCCGCGGATCGCGGGTTTTCCGGCCACCCTTGGTGGTCGGTCCGCTACTGTGATTTGCCGTGAAGGGGCGCCAGGCCCGTCGTTCCGGGCGAAATGAGCCATCCGTCACCGTGGTGGTGGAAATGCTTGTGACCCGTTGACCGGCCCGATACCCTTTCGGGCGTCGCCCTTCGTGGGCGGCGCACAATCTGGCTTTCGTCACGCAGTTCTCCGGCGTCCATCGTCCGACGGAGCTCCCTCGTGGAGCCTCCCGAGGAGGGTGGGTGGTGGAGGGCTGCGTGTCGCGGCGGTTCGTCCGCTTCCACGGTTTTCGCAGGCCAGGCCTTGAACCAAGACACATCCAACTCAGGGAGAAAACCTTGAAGAATGAACGGAAGCGGGTCTCCACTCGCCTCGTTGCCGGCCTCCTGGCCGTCCTCGTGGCTGGTGCCGGCCTCGCGCTCACCTCGGGCACGGCGTCTGCCACGCAGACCGTGACCCAGTCGACCCGGGTCTCCGGCGTCGACAAGTACGCGACCTCGGCCTCGGCCGCGATCACGTCGCACAACAACGCCGCCACGGCTTCGGTCCTGGTCAGCGGCGAGAGCTACGCCGACGCCCTGTCGGCCGCCGCCCTCGCCGGTGCTGTGTCCGCTCCGGTGATCCTCACCGACCCGGACACCCTGAAGGGCTCGACGTCGCTGGCCATCGGTCAGATCAACTCGACCACGGCCGCCGGCCACACCGTCTACATCGTCGGTGGAACCGCTGCGGTCAGCGCTGGCGTCGCCACGTCGCTCACCGACCTCGGGTACACCGTGACCCGCGTGTCGGGTGCCGACCGTGTCGCCACCGCCGACGCCGTGGCCACGAAGATCCGCACCCTGCAGGACTTCGGCACCAACTGGGACTCGGACACCACCGTGTTCCTGACCACGGCCCGCAACTTCGCGGACGCCGTGGCCGCTTCCGGCATCGCCTGGAAGAACAAGATGCCGATCCTGCTCGTGGAGCCTGGTGACGCCCTGTCGGCCGGCACCAAGGCCGTCCTCGACAGCGCGGTCAACAGCATCGAGCACGTCATCATCCTCGGTGGCACGGCCGCGGTCTCCGCCGCCGTCGAGGCCGAGGTGAAGACGATCAAGAACGGCTCGGCCGGTACCACCGCCATCGAGGTCACCCGCGTGGGTGGCACCGACCGGTACGACACCGCCAAGGAGCTGCTGAACCTGCGCACCAAGGCCACGACGCTCAACGGCTTCGGCGAGACCGCCACCAACATCATCCTGGTGAACGGCACCTCGCACGAGGACGGCATGAGCGCTACCGCTCTGGCCGGCGCCTCGGCGACCATGACCCTCCTCACGGACGGCACGGGCACGCTGAACGCCACCACGAGCGCTGCGTTGACGGCCAAGGCCTCGAGCATCTCGACGGTCCGTGCCATCGGCATGACCGCCGACCTGTCGGCCGCCGAGATGACCGCTGCAGACGCCGCGGCCACCACGACGACCAACACCTGCACGATCACCGCGAACGAGGGTGACAACTACGTCACCATCACGTTCTCGTCGGCCGTGCTGGGCACCGAGGGCAACCAGTACACCGGCACCATCGCCAACGGCACCGGTGCGGGCACCCTGGCCAGCTACAAGAAGAACAACGCCGCCCTGACCATCTCGGACAGCACGGCGACGGCTGCGACCACCGCCGGCATGTCGGACGTTCCGTCCCTGACCGAGGTCGTGGGTTCGGTCGCTGCCGTCACGGCTGCGTCGATCTGGAACGTCACGGCGAACGCCACGGGCGACGTCTGGTCGGTTCCGGCCGCCACGATCACCGACTCCGGTGCTGTGAACACGATCGCTTCGTGCTCGACGACGGTGGCCAACGACGCCACCCGTCCGACGGTCACGTTCGACAAGTTCCCGATCGGTGGCAAGTACGGCCTCCTCCACTTCAGCGAGAAGGTCACCAGCTTCACCGGCAACACCTCGGACTCGCTGTCGTCCAACAAGACGACGGGCGGCCTGTCCACCTTCGTGGCCACCAACGTGGCCGGCACGAACTACCACTGGTTCGAGCGTGCCGACGGCACGGACATCGCCTCCGGCGAGATCCTGACCGTCGACGCCTCGGAGTTCACGGACCTCGGTTCGCTGAAGATGGGTTCGTCGGCCGGTACCGACGCCACGAAGACGGCCACCACCGACACCACGGCGCCCACCGCCACGGCAGCGGTCGCCTCGACGACCTACACCCGCGGCACCACGGGCGAGATCGGCACCACCGGTACCTTCAAGGTCACCGCGGTCGCCGGCGGTATCGCCGAGGGCACCGTCGGCAACCTGTGGTCGGTCCAGGCCATCGAGGGCAGCGCTGGTGTGCTGCCGTCTGTGTCGCTGTTCGACACCACGAACCGGAACATGGTCATCGCTGCTGACTTCACGTCTCCGACCTCGGCTTCGACGCCGACGGCCCACCGCATCTGCGAGGCCGTCAACGCCAACGCCGACGTGACCGGAAACTTCCTCTGCGAGGTCGTGACCGGTGGGACGAGCGGGGCAGTCATCGCTGCGACGTCGCTGACCGGTGGTCAGGCGGTCCACAGCATCGACGTGACCTTCAGCGAGACGATGAGCCCGATCGCGGCCAACTTCTCGGCCATCGGCCAGTACACGGTGGACGCCGATGCGGACACCGTCTACTCGGACGACGGCACCGAGGCTGTTCGCGAGACGGCTTGCACGCCGACCTCGTCGAGCGAGACCCGTACGGCTGCCGGCTGTGCCTCGGCCACCGGGTCGAACAGCTGGATCGCCGGTACGTTCCAGTTCAAGTACACGGCGACCACGTCTGCCATGGACATCACCAAGGGCACCTCGAAGCTCGGGATCGGCACGTCGATCCAGGACTTCAAGGGCAACGCCATCGGTTCGTCCAAGGTCCGGGTCACGATCAACTAGATCCTGATCCCCGCCGCTGACGCGGCGAGAATCCCGAGAGGGGCCCCGCACTCCGGTGCGGGGCCCCTCCGCGTTTTCCCGACCGAGTCCTGGCCCGGCCGGGGGCCGGCGAACCGGTAGGTTTGCCGGGTGATTCCCGGTCGGCGTCGCCCATCCACCGGTCGGGTCGACCACCTGGGGGACGTCCGTCTGGGCCTCTGTCTCCTGCCCCTCCTGGTCGTTCCCGGCCTGTTCCACCGGTCGGCGTTCACCGTCTTCACGGTGCCCAAGGCGAGCGTGGTCTGGATGTCGGCCGTCCTCCTCTCCGGCCTGGGACTGGGACGCCTGGTCGCCCGGGGTTCCTTCCATCGACCGCGATGGACGGTGGAGGGCGTTCTCGTCCTGTTCGGGGTCGCCGTGGTCGTCTCGGCCGTCACCTCGCCAGCCGGGCATCTCGCCTGGTGGGGCGTCGGCGTCCGGTGGTCGGGTGCCTGGACCTATCTGGCCTTCCTGGTGGTCATCGCCGCCACGTCGGGGACCTTCAGGGATCGCAGTCCGCTGCCTGCCGTCGTGGCCGGGGTGGTGGGTGCCCTTCCCGTCGTCGGCTACGCCCTCGTGCAGGTGGCGGGACGGGATCCCTTCGAGTGGGCGGCATCCCTGTCCTTCGGGGTGAGCGTGATGTCGACCTTCGGGAACCCGAACTTCTCCTCCGCCTTCCTCGCCATGACAGTGCCCCTCGCCCTGTCTCTCGCCCTCCGCCTCGGCGCCCACCCGATCGTCCGTGGCCTGACCGGCGTCGTCGCCGGCCTGGCCCTGGCCTGCATCGGGCATCTGGCGTCGCTCCAGGGCCAGATCGCCGTCGTGGCGTCGCTGCTCGTGGTGGCGGTGGGAGTCTCGGAACGGCGACGGTCCGGCCTCCTGGCCTCGCTGTGGCCGCTTCCGGTCGGGCTGGCCGTGGTGGTCCTGCCATTGGTCGGCGGGCGATTCGGGGTGGCCGAGATGGTGGGCCTGTCCCTGGTGGTCGGCGGATGGTGTGCGGCCTGTCCGGGCGTCGAGACGGAGGTTGATGCGTCGCGCCGAGCGCGGTGGCTGCCGGGGAACATGGCCAGGTGGACGGTCGCCGTCGTGGTGGCATTCGTGGCGGTTGGTGGGATCGTGTGGATGGCCCGGGACCGGATCCTGTCGGCGCTGGGGGAACGCTGGGAGTTCTGGCGGGTGGCGCTGGAGGTCTTCGCCGACCGTCCCCTGACCGGCCTCGGCCTGGAGACGTTCGGGACCCGGTTCGCGGAACTCCGGGGCCCGGAGCACGTCCAGATCTCGGCCGCCCACCTCAGCGATTCGCCCCACTCGGTGCCCTTCGGCCTCCTGGCGGGCGGTGGCATCGTCCTGGCGTGTGCCTACGGGCTTCTGGTGGCCGTCACCGGTCTGGCCGGCGTGCGGGCGTTCCGTCGGACGAAGGGGAACGAACGCGTCCTGGTCGCCGGACTCTGCTCGGCCTGGACCGCCTTCCACCTCCAGTCCCTGGTCTCCGTCGACCTCCCGGCGCTCATCGTCCTGCACGCAGTCCTGGCCGGGACCCTCCTGGGCATCGGTGCCGGGCCGGGTGCGGCCGGGCCGGACACCCCCCCGTTGTCCTGGTGGCGCCACCGCCCGACAGGGGTCCGGGCGGGAGTCGGCGTCCTGACCGGTCTGGTCGTGGTCGGCCTGCTGGTGGGTCCGGCACTGCGGCCGCTCCGGGCGGACCGTGCCCACCATCAGGCCATGGTCGCCCTGGTCCGGGGTGAGGCGGAGGAGGTCGACCGGCACCTGGCCGAGGCCCTGAGGGCGGTCCCCACCGACGGCATCCTCTGGAGCCTGCAGGGCGAGGTCCACCGCGGCGCCGGTCGGGCCGAGGAGGCGTACCGGGCGAGCGCCCTGGCCGCGGAGCTCCGGCCCGGCGACCCGGTGATGGCCCTCCGGGCGGCTCGGGACGCCGTGGTCCTCCTGGCTCGGCCGGGCTACCTGGAGCGGGCCACGGCCTGGTACGAGACGGCTCTGGCGGCCGATCCGCTGGGACCCCACCGGGCCGAGGTGGCGGGGTTCCTCCGGGCCATCGGGAGGATGGATCGCGCCACCGACGTCCTGGCGGCCCCCGGCCCCGCTGCGGGTCTGGCGTCCGGTCCGGTCGTGGCCGAGGCGAAGCCGTGAGCCGAGCCGAGCCGTCCCCCACGGAAGGGAACGTCGATCCGAAGGTGGTCGAGGCGTTCGGACAGGAATGGTCCCGCTTCACCAACGCGAACCTCGAGGCCGACGAGCTGCATGCCATGTTCGAGGACTACGCGGCGATCTTCCCGTGGGACGAGCTTCCGGAGGATCCGGTCGGTTTCGACGCCGGGTGCGGGTCAGGACGGTGGGCGGCCTTCTTCGCCCCCAGGGTCGGCCATCTGCACTGCGTCGACGCCAGCGAAGAAGCCCTCCGGGTGGCTCGACGGGTCCTGGCAGGCCACGACAACGTGTCGTTCCACCATGAGGACCTGAGCGGGATCTCCCTCGAGGAGGGCAGCTGCGACTTCGGCTATTCGCTCGGCGTCCTCCACCACGTTCCGGACACCGCCGACGCCCTCCGATCGTGCGTCCGGCGTCTCCGGCCGGGGGCACCTTTCCTCGTCTACCTCTACTACGACCTGGAGGGGGTGGGGATCGTCCGCCGGTCGTTGCTCCGTCTGGTGACCGTCGTCCGTACGATCGTGTCTCGCCTGCCGCGGGTACTCCGGCACCTGGTGGCCGACGTGCTGGCCGTCGGCCTGTACTGGCCCTTGGCCAGGATGGCCCGCCTCGTGGAGGCGCTGGGACGGGATCCCTCCAGGCTCCCGCTCTTCCAGTACCGGAACCGGAGCTTC
>JAERSW010000045.1 GCA_016845305.1 Acidimicrobiales bacterium | reverse complement strand
ACCTCCGACGCGGAGATGTTCTCGCCGGCCCGCTTGATCATCTCCTTGAGCCGGCCGACGATCCGGTGGTAGCCGTCCTCGTCCTTGACGAACAGGTCGCCCGTCCGCAGCCAGTCGCCGTCGAAGGTCTCGGCGTTGGCGTCGGGCCGCTTGTAGTAGCCGAGCATGATCGACCGGCCCCGGATCTGGAGCTCGCCGGGTTCGCCCGGCGGGCATTCGTTGCCCTCGGGGTCGACGACGCGCGTCTCGCGGAGCGGGGCGGCCAGACCGCAGGTGTTGGCGTCGAGCTTGTCGCCGGCGTCCCTCGGGCACACCATCGCCGGACCGACCTCCGTCATCCCGAAGCCGTCGCGGGCCACGATCCCGAATCGACGCTCGGCCTCCGCCCGCGCCGAGGGACGCCAACCGAACGCGTGGACCGCCTTGAGCGGGATGGACGCGTCGTCGGGGCTCGGCGGCACGGCCTTGAGGAGTGGTTCGGGCAGGACGCAGTAGTGGGCCTCGTGCTCGCACAGCCAGCCGAGGAACTTCGAGAGGCTCATCGTGGACGCGACGATCGCCGTTCCGCCGATGGCCATCGCCGAGAGGAACGACCACTGGCCGTCCATGTAGAAGAAGGGCGCCCAGAAGAAGAGGCGGGAGCAGCCGTAGCCCTGGTGGACGAGGCCGACCGAGTGCGACAGCAGCAGCCAGTAGTCCTGGGTGAGCATGCATCCCTTCGGGAACCCCGTGGTCCCCGACGTGTACTGGAGGTTGGCGAGGTCGGTGCCCACGACCGGGTAGCCGGGGTCGAAGTCGGCCAGCGGGCCGCCGGCCTCCAGCGCACCGAGGTCGTTGCCGTCGATGACGATCGGGTCGGCGAGCAGTTCGGGGCGGGCCGTCATGGACTCGAGGGCGGCCAGGTGGTCGGAAGCGATGATGATCGCCTGGGCGTCGGACTGGTTGAGGAGGAAGTCCAGCTCCTTGGCCCCGTAGGCGGTGTTGACCGGTACCAGCACGGCGCCGAGCTTCATGATGGCGAACCACACGATCGAGGACGCGGGGCCGTTGGGCAGCATGACGGCGATGTGGGCGCCCTTGCGGTAGCCGCGGGCGAGGAGGTTGGCGGCCACCCGGTTCGAACGCTGGTGGAGCGCCGTGTAGGTCAGCTGCTCGCCGTCGAGGAAGTAATCGATCGCGACGGCGTCGCCGTGGCGGGCCGCCTGGGTGGCGCAGAAGTCCCCGAGGCTGGGCGGGAGGTCGTGGGCGTCCAGCTTTGCTGCCAGCGCGTCGATCTCGAGCTGTCCGGGATGGGCGCCCATCGGCCGCTCCTTCGTTCGTCGTCGGGTTCGCCGTGGCGGGTGCGGCGCTCCGCCCGTTCTAGCGTGCACGGCGTGCACGAGGCCCAAGCGAAGACGGGGAACGACGGCTGGATGCGCGGGTTCCCGCCACCGCCGGAACGCCGGATCCGCTTCGACGACGGCTCGTTCAACCAGTGGCCGCAGCGGCGGTGGACCTACAACCACGTCGAGGAACTCGTCCCGACGAGGGCGGTGGAGCGGGGGAGTGGAGCGGCCATCGAGCTCCCGTCGTCACCGTTGCCGCTGGACGACCTCCGGATCGCCACCACGGTCGGCGAGCTGTCCTGGGACGAGGCGCTGGAGGCGTCCTTCGCCGACTCGCAGCTGGTCCTGCACCGCGGCGCCGTCGTCCACGAGACGTACCTCGCCGAGAGCGCACCGCACCTGCGCCACCTGGTCATGTCGTGCAACAAGTCGATGGTGGGCCTCATCGCCGAGTCGCTCATCCGCGACGGCGTGATCGACCCGTCGGCGCTCGTGCCCACGGTCCTGCCCGAGCTGGCCACCTCGGCCTGGGGCGACGCGACGGTGCGCGACGTCCTCGACATGCGGGTGGGCCTCGAGTACGACGAGGACTACACCGACCCCGACTCCGACGTCTGGCGGTTCATCCGTTGCACCGGGATGATCCCGGCGCTGCCGGGCCACGAGGTGGTCGGTCCGGCGGACGTGCTGCCGACGTTCGCCAAGCGCGGCGAGCACGGCGAGGGGTTCTCGTACCAGGAGCCGAACATCTTCGTCCTGGGCTGGCTCGTCCGCCGTGCCGCCGGGATGCCGCTGGTCGACCTCGTGTCGGACCGGGTCTGGCGGCACATCGGCGCGGAGCGCGACTGCGTCCACATGCTCGATCCGACCGGCGGGGAGAGCATGTCGGCGATGACGCTGCGCGACTTCGGTCGGTGGGGACTGCTGGTCCTGAACCGCGGGCGGGTCGGCGACCGGCAGGTCCTGCCGGCGGAGATCTTCGACGAGCTCCTCGAGGGCGGCGACCAGGCGGCCTTCGCAGTCGCCGGCTACGACACGCTCGTGGGCTGGTCGTACCGGTCCCAGTGGTGGGTCCGCCACGTCGACGGGCGGACGTGCCTCCAGGCGCGTGGGGCCTACGGCCAGTTCCTCTACGTGGACCCCGTCAACGATCTCGTGATCGCACGGTTCGGGTCGGCGATGGAAGCACCGTCGTACCTGCTCGACCACATCACCCTGCCGACCATCGACGCCATCACCTACGCCGTCGCCGGCACCCGGTGACCGGTCGGCCCGGGGCCGGTCCCCGGGCCAGTCGGTGGGCCAATCGGTGGGTCAGTCGGCGGGTGCGGCGGACTGGATCATGATCAGGTTGCCGCAGGTGTCGTCGAAGACGGCGAGGACGTGCTCCCCGTAGGCGGTCGGGGGCTGCGTGAACCGCACGCCCAGGGCCACCAGGCGTTCGTGCTCGGCCTCGACGTCGTCGACGCCGAACTGCGCCAGCGGGATGCCGTCGGCGACGAGTGCGTCCCGGTAGGGCCTGACCGCCGGGTGGGCGGCCGGCTCGAGGAGCAGTTCGGGGCCGTCCGGGTCGGCCGGTGAGACGACGGTGATCCACGCGTGCTCGCCCATGGGGACGTCGTGCCGCACCTGGAAGCCGAGCACGTCGGTGTAGAACGCGAGCGCGGCTCGCTGGTCGTCGACGAAGACGCTGGTGATGGTGACTCGCATGGCGGTCGGCCCTCCGGGCTCAGCGGTCGCCCGGGGTGAGGTAGAACCACATGGGCTGCGGTGCGCCCTGGTCCTGCATGGTCCGGCGTGCGGCGAGCATCACGCGGCCGCCTTCGGTCTGGTCGAGGAACCAGCGGGTGCTGGCCCACGCGGCGGGGGTGTGGTCGACGAGGGCCAGGGCGGCCGTCTCGTAGTAGCTGCGGATGTCGTGGCTGACCCGCATGGGTTGCCCCGGGATGCCGGCCTCCTTCCACGGGGTGCCCTCGGCGATGCGGACGAAGGCCTCGATCGCCGCCGGGATGTCGTCGGCAGCGACCACCCGCCCCGCGCCGAACCGGCCCCCGGTCGCGGCCACGCCGCGGTCGTAGGCGGCGCGCAGGCCCCGGGCCTCGTCGACGGCCGGATGGGCGTCGGGGTCGTGGCGCGGCGGCAGGGGGCAGGCGAGCGTGTCGGCGCCGTCGTCGGGAATGGACTCGTCGAACTCGGCGAGCACCGGTCCGTCGGCGTCCAGGAGCCCGAACGCCGCATCGAGGACCCGGTGCTGGAACTCGGCGTCACCGGGTCGGCCGAGCGGACGGCCGAGCGGGAAGTCGCACCACAGGCCCCGGGGTGGCGCCGTGCTCTCGATCTGGCGGCGGATGGAGCCCAGGGCCACCGTGGCGATGCCGGCGGCCTCGAAGACGTGGGCGAGCACACTCACGGTGCGCGTGCACAGCGGTCAGACCGGGGTGAGGAGCACTACGTCGACGCCGTCGTCGCGCATCAGGCGTGCACCGGCCGGGCCGGAGTCGAGGCGGACGCCCGACAGGTCGAACTGGTTGCCGGCGTAGGCGAGGTGACGGTCGGCGACCCGACCGATGACGCCCCGTTCCTCCAGTTCGTCGAGCCGGTGGGCGGGGAACACGACGTTCATGTCGGCGGCGAACCCCGAGCCGTCGAAGTTCGGGCTCCAGTGGCCGGTCACGTAGTCGCGACGGGCGTCGTCGAGGACCCGGAAGCCGGTGTCGCTGACGGCGAAGTCGTCCTGGTCGGGATGGTGCAGCGAGGCGGTCGTCACGATGGCGACCGTCGCCTCGGCGAGCGGAGGAGGCGTGGTGAACGCCGTGGTCTCGAAGTCCTCGCCGGGGAGCGCCTCGGTCAGTGCCTTGATGTCGGAGTCGGCCATGGCCCGACGGTATTGCCGACCTGAGCGGGCCTCGGCATCGGCGGTCGGCCGGTCAGGCGTCGTAGCCGGGGCACTCGCGGTCGAGCTTGCGGAGCAGGCCCGGCCACTCGGTGGCGCCGTCGTAGTTGTAGTGCGGCGAGGCGTACATCTGGTCCCGGAACCGGGCCACCTCGGCGTCGGAGATGAGGTGCATCTCCGCGCCGGTGGCCATGGCAGCCAGCTGGATCTCGCAGGCCTGGCGCAGGAAGTACGATCGGAAGAACGACTCGCAGGCGAGGCGACCGAAGGCGTAGTAGCCGTGGTTGCGGCTGATGAGCAGGTCGTGGCAGGCCGACAGGTCGCAGAACAGGTCGCCGAAGGCCCCGGTCTCGTCGAACTCGTAGTCCAGGTAGCCGAGCAGGTGACCGAGGTAGACGGCCGGCTGGTTGACCGGGAGCAGGCCGCACGCCAGGGACCCGACGGTGGCGACCGGGACGTCGTGTCCGTGGACGAAGAACCCGACGTCGGGTCGGGTGCCGAAGATCCAGCGGCACAGGTTCACGGCACCGTCGTTGGTCCAGCGTCCGTCGTCGTGGACGGGGCGACCGTCGGCGTCGACGGTGATGAAGCTGGACGCCGTCGCCTCCTCCCAGTACATGCCGTAGGGGTGGGTGAGGTAGTGGTCCGGACGGTCGGGGACCCGGGCGGCGATGGCACCGTTGGCGACGTCGCTCATGCCGTACAGGTGGATGGCCCGGTACAGGGCGGCCAGCTCGACCCGGGTCCGCCACTCGGCGTCGGAGTAGGAGCGACGGTCCGGGCCGCGCATGGCGGTGGCGGCCTTGTCGACATCGACGGATGCCCGGAGGTCGGTCATGGCGGATCCCCGCTCGTCTCGGGGGGCCGACGTGGCCCCCCTGGTGCCGCGAGTGTGGCATCGTCCCGGGACCCCGGCCCGGATTCGGACGGGCCGCCCCGCGGCATCGGAGGACACGGTGAAGAGGATCTACGACTTCGGTCGGCGCCCGGCGCGTCGCAACCACACCATCGCCGACCTGCAGGCGCTGAAGGGCTCGGGTCGGAAGATGACCATGTGCACGCCGGCCGACCCCACCGAGATCCGGGCCTGCGTCGAGGCCGGCATCGACCTGCTGACGGTGTGGTCCGACCGGCTCGACGAGGCCCGCGAGGTCGCTCCCGACCACTTCATGGGCATCGGCAGCACCTGGCGCCAGTTCGGCACCGCCGACGAGGTCCTGGCCCACGCCGTCGACCTCATGGGCCGCGGCGGCGACATGTACTACACGCTGCGTTCCCTCGACGTCGTGGAGCTGCTGGCCAACGAGGGGATCCCGGTGCAGAGCCACATCGGCCTCATCCCGACGTTCTCGCACTGGGCCGGCGGCCTGCGGGCCTTCGGACGTACCGCGGACGAGGCGCTCGAGGTGTACCGGAACCTGAAGCGCCTCGAGTCGGCCGGGGCGGTCGCCGTGGAGGTGGAGTGCATCGCCGAGGAGGTCCTCGAGGCCGTCAACGAGCGCACCTCGGTGGTGACCATCTCGCTGGGGTCAGGGCGTGCCGGCGACGTCATCATGTCGTTCGTGGCCGACGTGTGCGGTGAGGCCAGCGAGGAGGACACGCCGCCGAAGCACGCCCACGCCTTCGGCGACCTGGCCCGCCTCCACGACCAGATGTACGCCGAACGCGTCGCGGCGCTGAAGGCCTTCCACGACGAGTCCACGGCCGGGAACTTCCCGTACGCCGCCAACAACGTGACCATGCACGCCGGCGAGCACGAGAAGCTCCTCGACGCCCTCGATCACGAGGCCTGAGGCGCCTCCCGACGGGTCGACGACGACCGCCCCGGCCGGCATCAGCGGGTCAGCGGGTCAGCGGCGGTAGGTGGCCTCGGGTTCGCCGAAGTGACCGTCGGGGATCTGCAGGCCCAGCCCCGGGCCGCCGTCGGGCAACGTCACGTAGCCGTTGACGATGCGGGGACCGTTGGCCTCGTCGTAGTGGACCTGGTGGTACGGGTGGGACAGCCAGGCGCCCCGGCTGAACCGGGGCGTGAGCGTGGCGCCGAGGGCGACGCACGCCGCCCCGATCACGTCGCCACCCCAGGCGTCGTCCGCGCTCATCGGCACCCGGGCCGCCATGCACAGGTCGCGCACCGCCCGCATCGGCGTGAGCCCACCGAGGCGCGAGATCTTCAGGCCGAAGCCGTCGGCCAGGCCGCTCGACACCATGCGGGCGATGGTGGGCAGGTCGGAGGCGCTCTCGTCGACCACCAGAGGGTGGCGCAGGTGTCCCTTGACGGCCCGCAGCTCCTGCTCGGTGGCGCACGGCTGCTCCATCGACATCGGAATCCCCGCACACGCTTCGGACACGGCGATGGCCTCACCCGTGGACCAGCCCCGGTTGGTGTCGACGGCCAGGTCGGTGCCGGGGCGGAGCACGTCGGCCACGGCGTGGATGGCGGCCACGTCCTCGTGGACGGGGCGCCCGCCGGCCTTGAGCTGTAGTCGGGACAGGCCCTCGGCCTGGAGGCGATCGGCGGTCGCTGCGGCCTCCTCGGGCGTGCCGATGCCGACGACGTGGTAGGTGGTGACGTCGTCCATGCGTCGGCCGCCGAGCAGGTCGACGACCGGCTGGTCGAGGATCTTGCCGGCCAGGTCCCAGCAGGCCACGTCGAGGACGGCCTTGGCCTCCTGCTGGCCGTCGACGGTGGCGTCCATGGCGGCCCGGACCTGTCCCAGTCGGAGGGGATCGAGCCCGAGGATCGCCGGGGCGAGCATGGCGAGGGCGGCGCGCACCGTGCCGTCCTGCGCCGACTGCGCCTGCGGGGTGGCCATGCACGCCTCCCCGTATCCGACGGTCCCGTCGTCGCAGACCACCTCGACGACCACCGAGTTCGGCGTCGCCACTGTGGACCCCGACATGCTGTACGCCGACTTCGCCTTGTCGGCCACGGGCAGCTCCACCCGGTACAGGCGGATCTCTTCGATTTCCATCTCAGGCTCCCTCGGGCATCCGAACCCGCGTTGGCGGACAGGCAGCCGACACCGCCGTGATCCAGTCGGGATCGTCGAGCGGGTCGCCGTCGGCGACGGAGAGGTCCAGGTGGTCGTGGAGCCGGCCGACGACCGCCGAGATCGTGAGGTCGTCGGCGCCGGATCGGACCAGATCGCGCTCGGCGACGTCGGCGAACACCTCGCACTTCCACGAGATGGTGATGCGGGCCGCGTCGTCCGGGTAGGTGACGACGTCCCGGCCGCCGTCGCGCACCGTCCAGCCGTCCGGCCCGTGTTCGATCACGGCGTCGAGCGTGAGGTCGGTGGGCGACGGGCCGGCGGTCCCCACCGGGCCGACGCCGTGGAAGGTGGCCTCGTTGTCGGCCACGATGGCCACGTCGTCGTAGGGGGAGCGCTCGACGACCGGATCGGCGTCGGGTCCGTCCGGCCAGTAGTGGAAGTCGCCGCCCGGGCCGTCGAAGAACCACGACACCGCCGTGGCCATGCGGATGCGCTCGGCCTCGAACAGTCCCGACGCCTGCATGGCCTGCAGGAGCCACGGCGGCGTGTTCTTCGGGTGTCGACCCCGGAACACGGGGATGTCGAGGTGGGGGGCGAACGGGTAGTCGCACGGCCCCATGACGTTCACGTAGACGGTGGTGGGCTCGACCACCGGATCGCCGCCGAAGACCCGACGGGCGGCGTCCACGAACGGCCGGTGGTGGAGGAGGGCGTCACCGCCGTCGACGCGGGCCGCGCCCAGAGCGGCCACGTCGACGCGGAACCACGGGGGTACAAAGCCGCCACCCGACCCACCGCTGGTGGCCCGACGCTCGGCGTCCGACGCCGCGTAGCGGGCCAGCGGCCGGTACGGCCCGGCCGCCCGGAGCACCGACAGGACTGCGTCGGTGTCGCCCCAGGCGGGCTGGAGCCGGACGGCGGGCGTCCGCGTCGTCACGAGGGGGCTCCCGTGGCGTCGAACGGGGGTGCGGGGGCGTCGATCCCGGCGACAGTACCGGCGGCCGTCCCGACGCCCGGCGCCGGACGCCCAGCGCCGGAACCGCGGCCGGCATGAATCAGACTGGCGCCGTGGACTCCGACCTGTTCCTGCCCGAGCCGGAGCCGCGCCCCGTCCACGCCACCGTCATCTCCGTCGACGACCACGTGGTCGAGCCGCCCCACCTCTTCGCCGAGTGGATGTCGCCGAGCCTGCGCGACCGCGGCCCGCAGCTCGTCGAGACCGACCGCGGCCACCAGGTCTGGGAGTTCGAGGGCCGCACCTACTCGCAGGTCGGCATGAACGCCGTGGCCGGTCGCCGCCCCGAGACCGTCACGCTCGAACCGTTCCGCTTCGACCAGATGCGCCCCGGCTGCTTCGACGTGCACGCCCGGGTGGCCGACATGGACGTGGCCGGCATCTGGGCGATGCTCAACTTCCCGTCGCAGGTGACCGGCTTCTGCGGCCGGGTGTTCGCCGACGCCACCGACGCCGAAGTCGGCCTCGACGCCACCCGGGCCTGGAACGACTGGATGTACCACGAGTGGTACCTCGAATACCCGGAGCGGATCATTCCCGGCGGGATCACGTGGCTGGGCGACGCCGAGGCCGCGGCCACCGAGATCCGCCGCAACGCCGAGCGGGGCTTCACGTCGGTGACCCTGCCGGAACGCCCACACGCCGTCGGCCTGCCCAGCCTCTGGGACCGCGACTTCTGGGACCCGATCCTCGAGGCGTGCGCCGAAACCGGCACCGTGGTGTCGCTGCACGTCGGCAGCTCCGGCATGCATCCGATGCCGCCCGGAGCGCCCAATCTGCAGCTGGGGGCAACCCTGTTCGGCCAGCTGTCACTGTCGGCCTGCGCCGAATGGCTGTGGTCCGGGTACCCGCTGCGCCTCCCGGACCTGAAGGTGGCCATGTCCGAGGGCGGGATCGGCTGGGTGGCGATGCTGATGGACCGCCTCGACAACATCGTCGACCGCTCCGGGTACGGCGACGGCTGGGACCTGCGCCCGGCCGAGGTGCTGCGCCGCAACTTCTGGTTCTGCACGCTCGACGACCCGTCCACCATCGACACCCGCCACCGGATCGGCGTCGAGAACATCTGCGTCGAGACCGACTATCCGCACGGCGACTCCACGTGGCCGGACACCCAGCAGGTGCTCGCCGAGGCCTGGGGCCACCTGCCGCCGGACGAGATGCGCCGCATCTGCTGCGAGAACGCCGCCGAGTTGTACCGGCACCCGCTCCCCCAGGAAGTCCTTCCCACCGGGTGACGTGCCCCCGGTGGCCGCGGGGCAGGATGACGGGCCGGAATCGGACAGGCGAAGGGAGGCGCACCATGGGAACGGGGCCGATCAACGAACACGGGGTCGAGGCGACCGACCGTCGGATCTTCTCGTGGAGCGAGGTCGACGGGGTGCGGTTCGACGTCGACGACGTCGACGCCCAGATCCTCAGCGGCGAGCACATGCACCTGATCCGGGCCGTGTACCCACCGGGGACGCCGTATGAGATGCACAGCCATTCCCACGAACAGTTCAGCCTGCTGCTGTCCGGGCGTCTCCTGCTGACCGTGGGCGACGAGACCCGCGAGATCGGAGCCGGCGACGGCTGGTACGCCCCGGGCGACGTCCCCCACGGCGGCGAGGTGCTGGGCGACGAGCCCGCCGTGTTCATCGACGTCTACTCGCCGGCCACCACCTGGATCCTCGACGTGTTCGCCGAGGCCCGGGCCGTGCCCGCGGCCGGCTAGTCGGACGCGGGTCGAGGACGATGGGCCTGCTCGGGGCACCGGTCCGCCGGGTCGAGGACCGCCCGCTGCTGGTCGGCGACGGCCGGTACGTGGCCGACCTGGTGCCCGACGACGCCCTGCACGCCGCCTTCGTCCGCTCGATGGTGGCCCACGGGACCCTCGTCGACATCGACGCCACCGAGGCCCTGGCCGCACCCGGCGTGGTGGCGGTCCTGGCCGCCGCCGACCTCGACCTGTCCCCGGTCGCTCCGTCCATCCCGGCGCTCGACCAGGCCATGGTGCGAACCTGGCTGGCCACCGACCGGGTCCGGTACGTGGGCGAGCCGGTGGCCGTGGTGCTGGCCGAGACCCCCGCCGAGGCGGCCGACGCCGTCGACCTCGTGGTGGTCGACGTGGACCCGTTGCCCGCCGTGGTCGGGTTCGACGCCGCCCGCTCGGACGACGTCCTGCTCCACCCGGAGGCCGGGACGAACCGCTGCTACTCGATGGGCGGGGAGCCCGATCCCCACTTCTTCGACGGGTGCGACGTGGTCGTCGAGCTGTCCTTCGACAACCCCCGGATGAACGTGGCGCCCATCGAACCCCGGGCGGCGATCGCCCGCTGGGACGCCGACGAGGAGGGCGACCTCCGTCTCACCCAGTGGTCGTGCACCCAGTTCCCGCACCGGGCCCGGGACGTGCTGGCCGAGGCCTGCGGGGTGGACGCCGCCAGCGTCCGGGTCATCACCCCGGAGGTGGGCGGCGGCTTCGGCGGCAAGAACGGCGGCTACCCGGAGGACCTGGTGGTCGCCCGTGCGTCACGCCACGTGGGCCGCCCGGTGGCCTGGGTGGAGACCCGCAGCGAGTCGATGCTCGGGATCGCCCACGGCCGGGGCCTCCGGTTCACCGCGGCCCTCGGTGGCGACCGTGACGGCCGGCTGGTGGCCTACCGGCTCCACATGGACCAGGACGCCGGTGCGTACCCGGGCATCGGGGCGTTCCTGCCCGTGTTCGGCCAGCTGATGGCCACCGGCCCGTACACCATCGAACGCATCGAGTTCAGTGCCGAGTCGTGGGCCACCAGCACGGTTCCGGTCGGGGCCTACCGGGGAGCGGGGCGCCCCGAGGCCACCCACGCCCTCGAACGGGTCGTCGACGCCTACGCCGCCGAGGTCGGCCTCGATGCCGCCGAACTGCGTCGCCGCAATTTCGTGCCGGCCGACGCCTTCCCGTACACCACGCCGTCCCGGCAGACCTACGACAGCGGCGACTACGAGGGCGCCCTCGACAAGGTGCTGGCCGCCGTGGACGTCGACGCCCTCCGGACCGAGCAGGACCGGCGTCGTGCCGATCCGGCCGCCCCACTGCTGGGCCTGGGCTTCTGCGCCTACGTGGAGATCACCAACCCGCTGCGGGCCTCGGAGTTCGGCAGTGTGGAGGTCCGCCCCGACGGCTCCGTCCTGGTGCTCACCGGGTCGTCGGCCCACGGCCAGGGACACCACACCACCTATGCGCAGGTGGCCGCCGACGTGCTCGGGATCGGGTTCGACCGCATCGAGGTGCGGCACGGCGACACCGACGAGGTGGCCCGTGGGGGAGGGACCGGCGGTTCCCGCTCCCTGCAGGCGGGTGGTTCCGCCGTGCTGCGGGCCGGCGAGATGGTGGTCGACGAGGCCCGACGGCTGGCCGCCGAGCTGCTGGAGGCCCATGTCGACGACGTGGTGCTGGCCTCGCCGGCCGAGGCCGGGGGGTCGGGGGCGTTCACGGTGGCCGGCTCACCGTCGATCCGCCTCGACTGGTCCGACGTGGCCGCGGCCGCCGCCGACCGGGACGACCGCCTGGCCGCCGAGACCGACTTCGAGGCCGCCGATGCCACCTTCCCGTTCGGCGTCCACGCCAGCGTGGTCGAGGTCGACCGGGAGACCGGCCGGGTCACCGTGGTCCGCCACGTGTGCTGCGACGACGCCGGGGTGATCGTCAACCCGACGGTGGTCGACGGGCAGGTCCACGGCGGCGTGGCCGGGGGCATCGCCCACGCCCTCATGGAGGAGTTCCGGTACGACCAGGACGGGACGCCGTTGTCCGGCAACTTCATGGACTATGCGATCCCGTCTGCGGCCGAGCTGCCCCCGTTCGAGCGCATCGTGCAGGAGACGCCCACCGACCTGAACCCCCTCGGGGTGAAGGGGATCGGCGAGGCGGGCACCATCGGCGCCACGCCGGCCGTGCAGAACGCCGTGGTCGACGCGCTGGCGCACCTCGGGGTCCGCCACGTCGAGATGCCGCTGACCTCGCAACGGGTCTGGCGGACCATGGCCGAGGCTGCCGACTGACGGTCCTGGACAGGGCGCACCTAGTCTCCGTCGATGACCCGGACCATCCTGCGCAACGGCCGACTGTTCGACGGGACCTCCGACGAGGTCGCCGTCGCCGACGTGGTCCTCGAGGGGGACCGCATCGTCGACGTGGGCCCCGGCCTCGACGGCGACGAGGCGATCGACTGTGCCGGGAAGCTGGTCACGCCCGGCCTGTTCGACTGCCATGTCCACTTCATGGTCGACGGAGACTTCTCGGCCAAGGCCCACCTGTCGACCCCGTTCTCGATGAACTTCTTCCAGGCCGCCGAGCGGATGGGTCGCACCCTCGACGTGGGCGTCACCACCGTGCGCGAGGCCGGCGGGTCCGACGCCGGCATCCGCGAGGCACAGGCCGCCGGGCTGATCCGCGGCCCGAGGACGCTGCTGTCGCTCACCATGCTGTCCCAGACGGGTGGACACGGCGACTCGTGGGAGATCTGCGGCTCGCACATGCCCGGCATGTCCGACCCGCACCCGGGTCGACCGTCGAACGTCGTGGACGGTCCCGAGGAGATGCGCCGCAAGGTCCGCGAGCTGGTCCGGGCCGGGGCCGACGTCATCAAGGTGGCGACCTCCGGCGGCGTGATCTCCCCACGCTCGAACCCCCGTCACGCCCACTTCCGTCCCGACGAGCTGGACATGCTGGTCGCCGAGGCGTCGGCCGCCGGCCGGTTCGTCATGGCCCACGCCCAGGGCACGCCCGGGATCCGCAACGCCGTGGCCGCCGGCATCCGGTCCATCGAGCACGGCATCTACCTCGACGACGAGGTCATCGAGATGATGCTGGACGCCGGCACCTACCTGGTGCCCACTCTCATCGCCCCACTCGGCGTGCTGGAGGCCGTCGACAAGGGCATCGACCTCCCCGACTTCGTGGTCGCCAAGGCCACCGCGGTCATCGAGATCCACCGCGCCTCGGTGCAGCGGGCCATGGCGGCCGGCGTGCCCATCGCCATGGGCACCGACTCGGGCGTGACGCCGCACGGCGACAACCTGCGCGAACTCGCCGAGATGGCGAAGCTGGGGATGGAGCCGCTGGACGTGCTGCGTTCGTCGACGTCGGTGGCCGCCGAGTTGCTGGGCATCGCCGACGAGGTGGGGACGATCCAGCCGGGGATGGCCGCCGACCTCGTGGTCTGGGACGGCGACGACCTGGACGTATCGGACATGCGGTCCCGCCTGTCGGCGGTGGTCCAGGCCGGCGAGGTCGTCGTCGGCTGACGTCTTCGCCGGGGCGGTCTCCGCGGGCCGGCCGGCAGCGGGTCAGGTGCTCCGGGGGAGTCCGACGAGGAGGCGGAGGCGGGGCCAGCCGGCGGTCAGCGGGTCGAGGGACCGTTCGAACCAGAGGACCAGGTGGAGCGCCACGACGGCCATGGCCAGGCCGCCCACGACGTCCAACGGCCAGTGCTCCAGGTGGCTGATCCGGGTCCAGCAGCAGAGGATGACGACGGCGACGGCGCTCCGGCGGAGGCGTCGGGCGACGGTGGGCGACGCGTGCCTCCGGGCCAGGGCAACGAGGGTGCCGAGGGTGAGGACGGTGAAGACGACGTGTCCGCTGGGGTAGCCGCCGTTGCCGAACGTGTAGGCGGTCCATTCGCCGGTGGAGGTCGGGCGGGGCCGCTCGACGATGTCGCCGATGCGGGTCAGGGCGGTCAACGCCCCGGCGAAGCCGAGCACCGCGGCGGCCGGGCGCCCCCAACGCCACCAGGTCAGCAGGCCGATGACGGCGAACAGGAGGGGGGGCGTTGACGTCGGTGACGAGGGGGTCGAGCACGTCACCGACCAGGTCGATCGGCGCCGGGGTGTTGCGGTGCAGCCAGAGGGTGAGGCCCACCTCACCGGGCGCCGGGCCGTCGCCGCGGGCGACCAGCGTGGTGGCGACGGCCAGCACAGCGGCGACCCACGGGACGACCGACCGCGGGGCCGCGTCGAGTTGGGTGATCACCCGTGGGAGACGGTGGTCCCCCCGAACGTCAAGCCCGCGCATGCCGTGCTCCTTCCGCCTCCGCCAGACGCGACGCTAGCAAGCCGCCGATCGCGGCCCCGGGGTTGGTGGACCGTCGGTCCGGTGCCACGGCCCTTCACGGAGGCAGAGCAGCGCATAGCCTCCGCGCCCGTGAAGCCGACGCCCCGACACCCCGCCCCGTCCGACGCCGCAGCCCGTGCTGCCGTGCCGCAGGTGGTCTGCTACCCGCCGGACGTGCTGCCCGCCCTCGACCCGGTGGCCCTCGAGGCGGCACGGGCCGCCCGCACGAAGGTCGTCGAGGTGCTGGTGCCGCCCCGCGAGGCACGGGCCTTCGAGGTGCCGGCCGGCCGGTTCTTCCGGATCGTCAGCGTCGAGGGCCCCCAGGTCGGCGACCTCAACCTCCACCACGCCCACGACCTGACTGAACGGTTCTTCTCCGGCAAGACCCGGGCCCTGCACGGCACCCACCTGTCGACCGGCGACCGGATGTGGAGCACGCTGCCGCACCTGCGGTCGCTGGCCACCGTCACCGACGACACCCTCGACTGGTACGGCTACGACGCCGACGGGGGCGGCGTGCACGACGTGATCGGCACCCGCTGTGACCCGTACACCCAGCACCTCCTGGGCGGCGACCACTACCACCACTGCTGCCACTCCAACCTGACGAGGGCCCTGGCCGAGCACGCGGGGCGGCCGGAGCGCGACGTCGAGCTGCTGGTCCACGACGTGCTGAACGTCTTCATGTGCACGGGCTTCACGCTCGACACCCACCAGTACTTCATGAAGGCCAGCCCGGTGCGCCCGGGCGACCACCTGGAGTTCGTGGCCGACGTGGACCTCGTGGGTGTGCTCTCCGCCTGCCCGGGTGGTGACTGCGGCGACGAGCACTCGTCGGATGTGGCCGCCTGCCACCCGCTGCTGGTCGAGGTGTTCGACGGCCCGCCCCCGGAGGGCTGGACGCCGTCGGAACGTTCCGCCTACGAGTGGCCTGCCTGACCCGTCACAGGTAGCCGGGCCGCTGGGACTGCGAGGGAGGTTCCTGCCTCGCCGACTCCTCGACGACGAAGACGGGGCGCCCCCCGAAGGTGGCGACCAGGTCCGGACCGAAGGCCGCCGACGTGGACGCCACCTCGTCGCACATCATGTCGAACTCGGTGGTCGTCGTGTCGAAGGCCAGGGCATTGGTCTCCATGAGGATCTGGCCGTCGATCCAGATGATCCGCGTGAAGGAGAGGCGGCAGTTGATGGCGTTCAACTCGGTGAGGAGTGCCTCGGAGCACTCGACACCGTCGGAGATCACGGCCCACACCTGGAGGATCGGGGGCCCGCTGCCGACGACCCGGGTGAAGAAGCGGCCAGCGGGGGTGTCGAGGTGGTAGTTGCCGTCGTGGTCGTGGACGGCCTTCTCGCTTCCGGTGACTCGCTCGATCATGGTCTCGAGGTGTGATCGGGCGACGTCGAGGTGCTGGCTCATGGTCAGGGTCCTCCCGCGGACGTCTGCCGGATGCTTCCACACCCGGTGATGCGGTTGCAGGGGAACCGCGTCAGGTCCGGACGAAGGCGCCGACGGCCTCGACGTGGGACGTGTCCGGGAACAGGTCGACCACGGTGAGGCGCTCGAGGGACAGGCCGGCCTTCGTGAGCAGGGCGGCGTCGCGGGCGAAGGCCGAGTGGTCGCAGCCGACGAGCACCAGCAGGTCGGGACGGCAGCCCAGCAGCACGTCGACGCCGGCACGACCGAGGCCGGCCCGGGCCGGATCGGCCACCACCACCGACGCGGACGAGCCCCGCCAACGCTCGACGGCGGACCGCACGATCCGTACCTCGCCCCGGGTGGCCCGGTCGCCGAGGTTGACGCGGGCATCGGCCACCGAGTCGGCGCCCCGCTCCACCGCCGTGACGGGTCGTCCGTCGCCCACCGTGCCGGCGAAGATCCCGATGCCGGCGTAGGCGTCGACCATCGGGCCGGCCCCGTCGCCGGGCTCGAGGTGGCCGACCATGCCGCCGACCACGTCGACGAGGGCGTCCACGCCGGCCGGCCGGTTCTGGAAGAACGATCGGGCCGAGATCCGCCACCGGCGACCGGCGGCCTCCTCGTGCAGCCAGGCTCGCTGTCCGGCGTCCAGCTCCGCCTCGCTGACCACGAGCACGTCGTCGGGCACGCCGATGTCGTCGGGATCGCCGTCGACGAGTACCAGCCGCTCGCCGGTCCGGGCACCGACCCGCAGCGTCACCTCGGTGGCGTCGCCGAAGCGGCCGTCCACCAGGAGTTCCTCGAGCAGGGGATCGACGGCGCCACAGCCGTCGGGGACGACGACGTCGTGGGTACTGGCGAGGCGGTAGCCGGCACGACCACCGACCACCGCGGCTCGCACCGTGGTCCGGCCCCGATCGTCGACGAGCGGACGCAGCGTCGGTTCGGGAGCGTCGACGCCGGCGCGGTCGAGCTGGTCGACGACGAGGCCGGTCCGCATCGACGGCTGGTGGCCGGCGTCCACGTGGAGGAGGTCGCAGCCGCCGCAGCCTTCGGTCCGGTGGACGCATCCCACCTCGACGCGGTGGGGCGACGCCTCGACGATCCGTTGGATGCGGGCGCGGGACCACCGCTTCTCGGTGCGGACCACCACGGCCTCGACCACCTCGTCGGGCAGGGCACCCTCCACGAAGACGACCCGGCCGTCGTTGCCCCGGGCCACGCCGGCCCCGTCCCGGGCCGTGGCCGTCACCGTCAGCTCCATGGCGCCGACGGTACCGGCCGGCTCCCTCCCAGTAGGCCAGCGGTGGGGGGGGGTACGCCTTGGCGATCGCCAAGCAGCCGATCGGGATGTTCCGGCTGGTCGGCCCGGTGTTCACAGCGGTGCTGGTGCTCATCGAGCGCCTGGCCATCTACTAGGAGCCCTCCTGCGACGCTGGGGACGGGGACGTCCTCAGTCGGGCCGAGACGGAAGCCGGTCCGCCCACCAGGCCAGCAGCGCCTCGTCGTCCCCGACGCCGTAGGCCGCGCACATCGACCGTCCGCAGGCCAGCAGTTGGGGTCGACGGGTCTCCGGTTCGTCGGCGGTCGAGGCGGCACGGAACGCTTCGGCCGCCTCGATCCACGGACCGTGGTCGGCCGGAAGGGGCAGGGCGGCCACGTCCCGCGCTCCGAGCTTCAGGGCATCGGACGACAGGGCCGCTCCCTGATGGCGCCGGGCCGCTTCCATCGTCACCGGTGGCGAGGTCAGGGCCGCAGCGATCAGCCACAGCGACGCGGCGTCGGCTCCGCTGTCATGGGGCGTGAGCGTCACCAGGGGCACCGACGGCAGGCACGATCCGTCGGCGTCGACGATGGCTTCGAGCACCCGCGTCTGGGAGGCCACGACCACCTTGGGGACGAGCCGGCGCCCGGCCCACCGACGTAGGTCGTCCGGCAGCCCACCCAGATCGATCCTCGGGTGCGTCCACGTGGCCTTGTGGAGGCGGGTCGTCGTCGTGCCCCACCGTTCGTGCGCCGGGTCGACGAGGCCAGCGGTCAGGAGGCGGGGCGTCGTCCCGTCGCCGTGCTCGGCGTCGACGACGTGGCCGGCGAGGCCGTAGTACTGGTCCCGGAAGTCGGCGGTCGCCTCGCAGAGGTCGCCGAGCACCCCGTCGGTCCGCAGCGGCACGTCGGGCACGCCGCGGATCGTGGCCAGCAGGCCCGACCACGAGTCGTCGGCCGGTGACGGCGCCGGAGCGCTGCCCACCACCCGGACGTCCCGCCCGACGGCCAGCCGGGTCCGGACCTCGGCCGGCCCTGCCGTCAGGACGGGGGCGCAGACGTCGACGGCGGCGTCGAAGACCCGCTCGTCGGCCACCCACAGCGTCGACAGCGACCGGTGGGCCAGCACCGTCGATCGTGTGGTCCGGGCACCGTGGGCCGCCAACAGCGACAGGGGCTGGACGAGGGTCACGACGGATCCACGTCGGGCCGCCAGCCGGTCGGCGAGCAGCAGGAACAGCGATGCCGGGTTGACGTGGCCGCGGGCGGCGTCGCCGAAGCGGGCCCGCAGCGCCGTCCTCCGTGCGGGCGACGCCGAGGTGTCATCGGCCAGCGGGTTCAGGAACGGCGGGTTGCCGACCACCGCGTCGACGCCGTCCGTGGCACCCCATCGGCCGAGCAGCGCCGACCAGTCCTCGTCGGCGGCCAGGAGGGCGTCCGCTGCGACGATCCTGTCATCGGGGTCCTCGGCTCCGGCGGCGACGAAGCGTCGTCGGCAGGCGTCGACCGCGTCGGGGTCCACGTCGACGCCGACCACGCAGGCCCCGAAGGCGATGCGCCGGGCGTCATCTTCGGGCACGCCCAGTGCCACGAGGGCCCGGCGGATCCGTTCGCCGGCGGCCACCAGGAACGCCCCGTCGCCGCACGACGGATCCAGCACCCGCAGCGCCGCGACGGCCTCCGGCCCGGCCGCCCGCCGTTCGGCCAGCAACGGGTCGAGGGTGAGGGCCAGCAACCCGTCGACCACGTCGTCCGGCGTGTACCAGGCGCCCAATCGGCGGCGTCTGCTGGTCGTCGCCCCATCACCCACGCCCGGACCCTAGGGAGCGCCGCCGACGGGGGCGGGGAGTCGTCACCGATGGGCGGGCGCGCCCTGTGCTTGACTGATCGGCGAGGCGGGCCACCGGGTTCGCCCTTTCGAAAGGCGGGCAGCCGTGCAAGCAGAACTCCTCACCCCCATGATTCAGGGCCGGGCCGCGGACATGCGGGCGATCCTCCTCCCCTTCGTCCTCTCCCACACCGGTCTCCTCATCGTCCTCGGCTTCGGCGGTACCGGCCTCGAGGACTCCGGCGTCCAGTTGGCGCTCGCCGCCTTCACCGTCCTCGGCTCGCTCTGGTCGGTGCTCTGGATCGACGGGGCCATGGCCGACGTCGCCGCCGGCATCAAGGACATGCCCGAGGAGCAGGCCAACAGCCACATCGGCCGCAACTTCGCCAAGGCGCCCTTCGCCGTGTTCCGGCTGATCAACCTCGTCATCGTGGCCCTGATCGTCATCGCCGAGGTGATGGCCATCTACTAGGCCCTATTCGGCCGCACTGGGCGACAACGCCCCTCGATCGGCGGGAGGACCAGGCCCATGGCGGACGACGACTGGCGGGCGGCGCTGGACGCCGTCGCCGTCGGATCCACGCCGCTCGTCCGCCTCCGTCGGGTCGTCCCCGACGGAGCGGGCGAGGTCTGGCTGAAGCTGGAGTCCGGCAACCCCTCCGGCTCCTACAAGGACCGGCTCGCCGTGGCCATCGTGCGCGGCGCGCTCGACCGCGGCGACGTGGCGCCCGGAGACCGGCTCGTCGAGTACACGGGCGGCAGCACCGGAACGGCGCTCGCCCACGTGGCGGCGCTCACGGGCCTGCGGTTCACCGCGGTCAGCTCCGACGCCTTCGCCCCGGTGAAGTTGCGGTCCATGGCCGCCTACGGCGCCGAGGTGCTGGTCGAGCCGAGCCACGGCGGCGGCATCACCCCCGACCTCATCGCCCGGGTTCGGGATCGGGCGTACGCGCTCGGCGCCGAACCGGGGTCGTGGTACACGGACCAGTTCGGCAACGCCGACATCAGACCCGGCTACGCCCCGATGGGCACCGAGATCGCCGAGGCCCTCGACGGTCGACTCGACGTGGTGTGCGCCGGCGTCGGCACCGGGGGAGCGCTGATGGGGGCGCTCGACGGCCTCGACGCCGCCGGCCTCGCCCCGGACGCCGTGGGCCTCGAACCCGCACAGTCGCCGTTCCTGACCACCGGGGCCGGCGGGTCGCACCGCGTCGAGGGCATCGGGCTCGGCTTCACCCCGCCGTTCCTCGACCGCGACCGGGTGGCCGAGGTCCGTGCCGTCGACCAGGCCGACGCCATCGCCATGTGCCGACGCCTCGCCGCCGAGGAGGGACTGCTGTGCGGCCCGTCGACCGGGCTGAACGTGGTGGCCGCCGTCGGGCTGGCCGTCGAGCGGGGCCCCGGTTCGGTGGTCGCCACCTTCGGGGTGGACACCGGCGCCAAGTACCTGGACGGCGACCTCTTCGCCTGAACGGGCCTCAGTCGCCCCGCCTGCCGGCCTCCCGTCGGGCGACGAGGGCCGAGGCGGCTGCGGCCACGGAGGCCAGCAGCAGGGGGAGTCGGTAGCCGCCCGTCGCGTCGAAGAGGGTGCCTGCGCCGAGGGGTCCGACCAGTCCGGCGACGCCCCATGCCGTGAACACCCGTCCATAGGCGGCCGGGTAGCCGTCCGGGCCGTACCTGTCGCGGACGATGGCCGGGTAGAGGGCGATGATCGATCCGTAGGCGAGGGCCACGCCCGGGACCACCGTGGCCGTCACGGGAGCGGTCGCCACCATGGCCCCGGCCGAGGCCAGGACGGAGGTGGCCACCGGAAGCCCGACGGCGAGGCGCCGGTGGCTGGTCCGACCGAGCGCTGCGGCCACCGAGAGCCCGCCGGCGGCACTGGCGAAGTTGGCCGTCGTCACCGCGGCGTCCCCGGTGCCACCGACCTGGTCCACGATGGCCGCCGCGTGTCCGAGGACGGTGAGCCCGGCCAGTACCGCCAGCCCGTAGGCCAGCCAGAACCGGAAGAGGCCCCGGCGGTCGACTCCGGTCGCCGAAGCCGACGGGCGGTCCGGGAGGGGAGAGCGGTTCCGGCCGACCAGCGTCGCCGCGGCCGCTCCGGCCATGCCGACGGCGAGCGCCAGGACCCGAAGGCCCCGCCCGGCGCCGTGGACGTCGACCACGCCGGCCAGGCCGACACCGGCCGTGGCGGCTCCCAGGGCGTAGGCAGCGGTGACCAGGGCCATGGCCCGCCCACCGGTGTCGGGATCGGCCTCGGCGGCTCGTTGGAGGGCGAAGGCGTATCCGAGGCCGTTGGCGAGGCCGAACAGGACTCCGTAGCCGGCGAGGAGGGTGGGCCAGGAGTCGGCACCGGCAGCGACCAGCAGGCCGAGGGTGCCACCACCGGCGGAGAGCAGGGTCACGCCACCCCCCGGTAGGCGTGGAAAGAGGCGGTGGCCCACGAGGACCGCCACGGTGATGGCCAGGAGCGCCACCGAATAGATGGAGCTGGTCCGGCCCCGTCCGACGTCCAGGTGGGCTTCGAGGGGCCGGAGGAAGAGGCTCCAGGCATGGATCGTGCCCAACGCCCCGCTCAGCAGGACGCAGCCGACCAGCGTGCGATGGCTCCTCCGGGGCTCGACCTCCACGCCGGCGACGCTAACGGCGACCCTCGGTCCTCTCGGGGGACCGGTGCTGCCCGTTGGCGGCTGGGGGGTCGGCGTGCTCTGATGGGAGGACCGTCGGCGCCCGCCGACGACAGGTGGAAGGAGCTTCACGATGCCGCACTATCTGATCCGGGGTTCGTACACGGCCGAAGGCGCCAAGGGACTGATCGCCGAGGGCGGGTCCGGCCGGGCCGCTGCGGCCAGCAGCCTGATCGAATCGATGGGGGGAAGCGTCGAGAGCGTCTACTTCATCTGGGGCGACGACGACGTGATCGCCATCTGCGAACTGCCCGACGACGCCTCGGCCGCGGCGGCCAGCCTGGCCGCATCGACGAGCGACAAGATCCGGATCAGCGTGACCCCGCTGCTCACGCCGGCCGACGTCGACGCCGCGGCACAGAAGGCCTCGGGCGCCGACTACCGGCCGCCGGGAGGCTGACCTCCCGGGTCACCGTGATGCCGCCGGGCGGGTTCCCCGCCGGCAGGCGGGTCGCGGGCAGGATGGGGGCGTGATCAGGTTCGCCGCCAACCTGGGGTTCCTGTGGACCGACCGGACGCTTCCCGACGGCATCCGTGCGGCGGCCGCTGCTGGCTTCGACGCCGTGGAGTGCCACATGCCCTACGGCGAGGACCCGGTCGCCGTGCGGGCCGCCCTGGATGAGGTCGGCCTCCCCATGCTGGGGCTCAACACCGACCATTCGGGTCCGGAGTTCGGCCTGGGTGCCATTCCGGGGCGGGAGGCCGAGGCCCGGGACGACGTCGACCGGGCCGTCGAGTACGCGGTGGCCATCGGGTGTCCGACGGTCCACGTGATGGCCGGACGGTCCGGCCGGATCGATGGTGCGGAGGCGACCTACCGTTCCAACCTGGCGTACGCCGCCGACCGGGCCCAGGAGCACGACCTCACCGTCCTCGTGGAGCCGATCACCACCAACGCCTTCGACGGCTACCACCTCCACGCCGTCGACCAGGCCGTCGAGACCATCGACGCCCTGCGGTTCGACGGCGTGCCGGACGTGGTCCGGGTCATCCTCGACTTCTTCCACGTGGTCGACATGGGCGACGACGTGCTCGACGCCGCCGGTCGGCTCGGCGACCGGCTGGGCCACGTGCAGATCGCCGCGTACCCGGACCGCGGCGAGCCCGACGCCGGCGATCTGGACTGCGCCGCCCTGATCCCCGCCATCGCTGCCGATTACGGCGGGTACTTCGCCGCCGAGTACCGGCCGCGGGGTGACCTGGAGGCCGGCCTGGCGTGGTTGTCGCCCTGGCTGGCCGGGAGGGCGGCATGAAGGACGCGAGGTCCGGGGCGGGCCGGATCGCCGTGGTGACCGGCGGTGGCCGGGGCATCGGCCGGGCCGTGGCCGAGGCGCTGTCGGCCGACGGCTGGGTCGTGGTCGTGTGTGGGCGCACCGCCGCCGACCTCGACGCCACCGTGGCCGCCCTGCCCGGCGACGGGCTCGCCGTGGTCGCCGACGTGGCCGACGAGGTCGACGTGGATCGGCTCTTCGACACCGTCGAAGACCGGTTCGGTCGGGTCGACCTGCTGTTCAACAACGCCGGGATCGCCGCCCCTCCGGTGCCGATCGACGAGCTTCCCGTCGAGGCGTGGGACGACCTGATGGCCGTGAACCTGCGGGGCTCGTTCCTGTGTGCCCGGGCCGCCTTCGGTCGGATGCGACGTCAGGACCCGTCGGGCGGCCGCATCATCAACAACGGGTCGGTGTCGGCGACGACGCCCCGACCGTTCTCGGCGCCCTACACGGCCTCCAAGCACGCCATCACCGGCCTGACGAAGTCGCTGTCGCTCGACGGGCGGGGGCTCGGCGTCGCCTGCGGGCAGATCGACATCGGCAACGCGGCGTCGGAGATGGTCGAGCAGATGGCGGCCGGGATCCTCCAGCCCGATGGCACGGTGCGGGCCGAGGCCACCATGGACCTCGCGAACGTCGGCGCTGCCGTCGTCCACATGGCGAGCCTGCCGCTGGACGCCAACGTGCTGTCCATGACCGTGATGGCCAACGACATGCCCTTCGTCGGCCGCGGCTGACCGGCAGACGGCGGAGGCTGTCACAGGCGTCCGTGACAATCGGCCCGACGGACCGGTACGGGAATCCGGCGGGAGGCCAGGGGGCAGCGGCATGACGGGCACGGACGGGATCAGCGAGGGGTTCCACGAGGAGGCACTCGGCCACCTGCGGACCCTGACGGGCCGGCAGGACGCCACGTTCCACGACCAGCAACTGGAGGCCATCCACCGGGTGGTGGAGCTGCGTGAGCGGGTCTTCGTGGTCCAGCGGACCGGCTGGGGCAAGAGCGCCGTCTACTTCATCGCCACCCGGATGCTGCGCGACCGCGGTGCCGGCCCGACCTTCCTGGTGTCGCCCCTGCTCGCCCTCATGCGCAACCAGGTGCTGGCCGCCGAGCGGATGGGGATCCGGGCCGAGCGGATCGACAGCACCAACAGCGACGAGTGGGACCAGGTGGTCTCCGATCTCGACGCTGATCGGGTCGACGTCCTCATGGTGGCGCCCGAGCGGCTGGCGAATGAGGAGTTCCGGACCACGACCTTGACGACGGTCGGGCGTCGGGTCGGCCTCCTGGTCGTCGACGAGGCGCACTGCATCTCCGACTGGGGGCACGACTTCCGCCCTGACTATCGGCGGATCGTGCGGGCCGTCGAGTCGATGCCGCCGGGGGTCCCCATCGTGGGGTGCACGGCGACGGCCAACGACCGCGTGGTGGACGACGTCGACGCACAGCTCGGGACCCGTGGCTCGTTGCGTGGCCCGCTCCGCCGTGACGGGCTGGCCCTCCACGTGCTCGACGTCCCGGAGCCGGCCCGACGCCTGGCCTGGCTGGCCGAGTCGATTCCTCGGCTCGGCGGGTCGGGGATCGTCTACACGCTGACCGTGGCCGACGCCGAGCGGGTGGCCGACTGGCTGCGGTCGCGGAACATCGACGCGGTGGCGTACCACGCAGGTCTCGACTCGGAGCGCCGGACTGACGTCGAGGCACGCCTCCTGGCCAACGAGGTGGACGTGGTGGTGGCCACCGTGGCCCTGGGCATGGGCTTCGACAAGCCCGACCTGCACTTCGTGGTCCACTACCAGGCCCCGGCCTCGGCGATCGCCTACTACCAACAGGTGGGTCGTGCCGGACGCCAGTTGGGCTCGTCGGTCGGCGTCCTGCTCCGCGGTCGGGAGGACGTCGACATCCAGGACTTCTTCATCGAGTCGGCCTTTCCGGATCCGGCCAACGCCACGACGATCGTCTCCGACCTGGAGGCCAACCCGAGCGGGTTCACCCTCCGTGAGCTGGAGGAGCGCCACAACGTCCAGCGCAAGCGCCTCCAGCACCTCCTGACCACCCTCCACGTGGAGGGCGCCGTGGAGCGCGATGGCAGCGTCTGGCGGCGCACGCTCCGCCCGTGGGAGTACGACCACCGACGGGCCGAGGACGTGACCGGCCAACGGCGCGTCGAACAGCAGGAGATGGTCCGTTATGCGGACACCGAGGGCTGTCGGATGTCGTTCCTCTGTCAGGCCCTCGACGACCCGGACCGGTCGCCCTGTGGGCTGTGCGACAACTGCACCGGGCGATCTCTGGACGTGGATCTTCCGAGGGACCTGGTGGCCGCGGCCGTCGAACACCTGCGGAGCGGCTTCCTGGTGGTCGAGCCGAGGAGGCAGGCACCGGTCGGGCGCACCCTGCCGGCCGGGCTGCGTGTGGAGGAGGGCCGCGCCCTGAGTCGATGGGGTGACGGGGGATGGGGAGGCGCCGTCGCCGAGGGTCGGGCGGCGGGGCGCTACCCGGATGACCTCGTGGCAGCCCTGGTGGCCCTCCTGGACCGATGGGGGCCCGATCCGGCACCCGGCTGGGTGACCGTGGTGCCCTCGGCCCGACATCCGACCCTCCTCCCGGACCTGGCTCGCTGCCTGGCCGACGCCGTGGGTCTACGGTTCGCGGAGGTGGCCGAGCGCGTCGAACCGCGCCAGCCCCAGAAGGAGATGCGGAACAGTGCCACCCAGTTCGCCAACGTCGACGGGGCGTTCGCTGTGAACGGCCCGGTCGACGACGCCCCGGTGCTCCTCCTGGATGACGTGGTGGACTCGAGGTGGACGCTGACCGTGGTCGGCCGGGCCCTTCGTGAAGCCGGTTCCGGTCCCGTGCACCCGCTCGCCCTGGCCGACGCGGCAGGTCGATCGACGTGACCCGTTCGGCCGACTCGTTGGCCACCGCCCTGTTGGTGAGCCGGATCGCCGGCGACGGCCACGACACGCTGAAGGCCTCGGAGTTCTGGGCGTTGCCCGAACCACCCGGCGGGCTCCTCGGTCGGACGGTCGACGACCTGGTGGCCGACGGCTTCGCCCCGGAGCTGGCCGAACGCCTCACCCGCCTCTTCGACCGGTCGGTGGCCCTGGCCTTCGAGTTGGACCGGTACGAGGAGTCGGGCGTCCGGACGGTCACCGTCCACGACGACGGCTACCCGCAGCGCCTCCGGGAGAGGCTGGGCGACCGGGCACCGGTCCTCCTCCACGTGGCCGGCGATCCCGGGCTGCTCGTGGGGCCGGCGGTCGGCGTGGTCGGGAGCCGCGGGGTCGACGAGGCGGGGGCGGACGTGGCGGCGTCGATCGCCCGACGCAGCGTGGCTGCGGGCCACGGCCTGGTGTCCGGCGGTGCCCGGGGCGTCGACCAGATCGCGATGAACGCGGCGTGGGAGGCGGGTGGTCGCGTGGTGGCGGTCCTCGCCGATTCGCTGACCCGGACCCTGCGACGCCCCGAGGTCCGCACGACCGTCCTCGATGGGACTGCCGTGTTCGCCACGCCCTACGGGCCGGAGGCACCGTTCAGCGTCGGCAACGCCATGGGTCGCAACAAGGTCGTCTACGCCCTGGCCTCGGCGACGGTGGTCGTGGCCACCGACGAGGACGCCGGTGGCACGTGGGCCGGGGCAACCGAGGCCCTCCGTCAGGGCTTCGGCCGCGTCCTGGTCTGGCGGGGTGAGGGGGAGGGCCCGGGCAACGCGGCGCTTGCTGGCCGTGGCGCCACCGAACTCCGGTCGGTCGACGGCCTCGATGCCGTCCTCTCCGCACCGGACGCCCCGGAGCCGGTCGTGCCGCCGGCGACGCCGATCCAGGACGCCCTGTTCGCGGAGTGACCGGTCTCGGCGCAGGGTGCCGAATCCGGTACCGGTGGGCCTCCGGACCTACCCTCCGGGCCGTGCCCCGGATCCTCCAGACCGAACAGGTGGACGCCTACCGCACCAGTGGCTGGTTGTCGCCATTCGACCTGCTCGACGCCGGCGAGGTGGCGGCCGCTCGGGTCGCGCTCGAGGCCTGGGAGGCGTCGATGGGCGGCTCGCTCGGGCCGGTCCACCGATCCGGCGCCCACATCCTCATGCCGTGGGTCGACGACCTGATGCGCCATCCCCGGTTGCTGGACGCCATCGAGGACCTGATCGGCCCCGACCTGCTGTGCTGGAACACCATCTTCTGGATCAAGGAGCCCGGCAGCGCCAGCTACGTCGGCTGGCACCAGGACTTCGAGTACTGGGGGCTCGACGACGACCGCCTCGTCAGCGTCTGGCTGGCCCTGTCGCCGGCCGGCGAGGACGCCGGCTGCATGTCGGTGATCCCCGGCAGCCACCGGCAGGCCATCGGACACCGCGAGACCTATGCCGCCGACAACCTGCTGAGCCGCGGCCAGGAGCTCGCCATCGACCCTGCCGATCACGATCCGGTGGCCATGCCACTGGCGCCGGGGCAGGCGTCCTTCCACGACGTGCGCACCGCCCACGGTTCGGGGCCCAACACGACGACGGAGCGTCGCATCGGCCTGTCGATGCACTACATGCCGACGTCGACGCGACAGACCAAGGTCGACTGGGACGCCGCCGCGCTCGTCCGCGGCACCGACGGGTTCGGCAACTTCGCCCACTGCCCCCGTCCGAGCGTCGCCATGGACCCCGCAACCGTCCCCTTCTTCGAGCAGGCGGCCGCGGCCATGCGCACCATCATCTACGAGGGCGCCCGCACCGACCGGCGGACCATCTGAGGCCCGACGGACCGCCGGGAACGTCGCCGTGCTCCACCTCCCGTTCCGCGCCGGTCGCCTCCGGATGGCGCACCGGATCGTCCTGGCGCCGCTGACCCGCTGCCGGGCGCACCCCGACACGCTGGCGCCCACGCCGGCCACGGCCGCCTACTACCGGGAACGGGCGTCGGACAGCGGCCTGCTCGTCACCGAGGCCGTCCAGGTGTCGCCGGAGGGCACGCCGGTGTGGTCGATCTACGACCGGGTCCGCGTCAACGGTGGCCACGTGACCGGCCTGTGGACCGACGAACAAGAAGGCCGGTGGGCCGACGTGGTCGCCGGCGTCCACGACCGTGGCGGCCTCATCTCGTGCCAGCTGCTCCACGCCGGCCGGATCGCCCAGCCCGGCATCGCCGACCACCCACTGGTCGCCGCCTCTGGGCTACCCGTGCCGACGGTGTCATCATCGGCGATTGCCCTTCCGGCCGATGGGGCCGCCGGCGACTACGGCTGGGACGACACCGCGGCCGTGCCCCGGGCGCTCGACACCGACGAGGTGGCCCGGGTGGTCGACGACTACCGGGCCGCCGCGGCCCGGGCCGTCCGGGCCGGCTTCGACGCCGTGGAGGTGCACGGCGCCCACGGCTACCTGGTCGACCAGTTCCTCTGCGACGGGGTGAACCGGCGGACCGACCGGTACGGCGGGTCGGCGGCGAACCGCTGCCGCTTCCTGTTCGAGGTGGTCGACGCGCTGGTCGACGAAGTGGGGGAGGGGCGCGTCGGGGTGCGTCTCTCGCCCCAGCCCGCGCCCGGCGACGGCCCGCACGACGGGCACGCTTTCTTCGGCGCCACGTGCACGGACCCGGAGGCCACCTACGGCCACGCCGTGGAGGGGCTGGCCGGCCGTGGCCTCGCCTACCTGCTGCTCACCGAACCGCGGGTGGCGGGCCTGGCCGGGGGACCGCTCGACGAGATGCCGCCGCTGCGCAACGGCCGTTACCGCGACCTGTTCGACGGCGCACTGCTGGGTGCCGGAGGGTTCACGCCGCCGTCGGCGTCGGCGGCCATCGAGGCCGGCGCCTATGACGCCGTGGCCTTCGGACGATGGTTCCTCGCCAACCCGGACCTCCCCGAGCGCATCCGGACGGGTCGTCCGTTGAACGTGTACGAGCGCGACACGTTCTACGGTCTCGGACCGGACGGGTCGGCCGACCCCGGCTACCTCGACTACCCGACGTGGGACGCCATCGCCAAGGGCGTGGCCAGCCCGTACCGACTGATCGACCAGGACCGGATCGGCGTCCGACTGCCGGACCGGACGGATGGGGGAGGACGCACATGAGCGACGCCGACGAGGTGGCCGACGAGGTGGCCTATGCGGTGGCGGGACTCTGGCGCTATCCGGTCAAGTCGATGGCCGGCGAGCAGGTCGAGTCGATCGACCTCGATGCCGGTGGCGTGGCGGGTGATCGCCGCTGGGCGGTCCGCGACCTGGAGACCGGGCGACTGGCCAGCGCCAAGAAACCCCGGCCGTTCGGCGGGCTCCTGGACTGGGCGGCCCGGATCACCGACGACGGCTCCGTCGAGGTCACCTCGCCCGACGGTGACCGGTGGATGGCCGGCGACCCCGGCCTCGACGCGGCGCTGTCGACGGCCTTCGGCGGGTCGCTGGCCATGACGCCCGTCGAGGCGGGCCGTGAGGAGACCTATGACAGCGAGTGGCCGGAGATCCCCGGCACGGCGCTGTCCGACGTCGAGATGGAACTGCCGGTGGCGATGATGACCGAGCGGTCCTCGTTCGTGGACCTCGCCGCGGTGCACCTCGTGGTCGCCGACTCGGTCGATCACCTGGCCGGCCTGATCGGCGCCGACGTGCCCGTCGAACGGTTCCGTCCCACGATGCTGCTGCGCGCCACCGACACGTCGGCGGCTCCCGGCTTCGCCGACCTGTCGTGGGTGGACCGGACCGCCACGGTCGGCGGGGTGGGCCTGGCCATCTCCGGGCCGGCGCCGCGGTGCGTCATGACGACCCTGCCGCAGGGTGGTCACGGCCGACAGCGGGAGGTCCTCGCCACGCTGGCCGAGCACGCCCGGCACGACACCGGCATGGGCGTCTTCGCCTGCCTCGGCACCTACGGCGAGGTCGCCACCCCGGGTTCGGTCCGCCTCGGCGACCGCTTCACTCTCGACGCCTGAGCCCCGACGCCTGAACCCCGGCGCCCGGTCCTTGGCCCGGGATGACCGGCGAGCGTCACACCGGACACGTACCGTCGGGCATCGCCCGAGACCACGACCCGCCGACCGCCGAACCGCGGAATGCCCCGGCCCGGACCACCCTCGCCATCCTGACCACGGTCCTCGCCTCGGTCCTGCTGATCTCGCTCGGCATGGATTCGCCCTCTGACGGGAAGGCAGGGGCCGATCTGCCGTCGGCCGAGGTGGGGGAAGTCGATCCAGAGGGCGACCCTCCGATCGACAGCGCGACCCGTCTGGAGCGAGAGGTCGCGTTCTTCCGGTCAAGTCCCTCATGGGGATGGCCCGGAGCGCTCAGGCTCGACGAGGGGGAGGCGGACTGCGTCGCCTCCGGGATCGAAGACAGGCCGTGGATCCTGTTGGATCCCTCCGAGGTCGGGCAGTGGGATCCCGAGTTCGATCCGGACGGCGTCCTCGACCTCGTCGTGGCGTGCACGGACTGGGAGGTGACCCACGAGATGGAGGTGGCCCAGTCGCCGGAGGGTCGGCTCGCTTCGGGAGCTCCGGAGGTCGATCGCACCCGGGTGTGCCGGGAGTTCACCCGGCCGGTGGTCGCCGAGTCCGGCTGGGAGGGCGACGAGATCGGCCTGGTGTGTGGTGTCGAGGTCGACCGCCTCTGGACGCTGAGCCTGATCTCGATGCGCTACCCGGATTTCTCCCACCGTGAACCACCAGCGGTCAGTGACTTCATCCGTGGCGCGGTGCACTACTCCTTCCTGGACCACTGGGCAGCCCAGGAGGAACGGGTCTGCGCTGGAGGGGCCTGTCAGGACGGACATCTGGAGGACGGCTCCGACCTCCTGGTGGGGGCTTCGGGTGGACGGATTCCGGCCCGCCTGTGGATCGACGGCGACGTCACTCGTGACGACGGCATCCTGAGCGTCCTGATGGTGTCTTCCTCCCACCACGTCACCTCGAACGACTTCATCGAGGGATTCCATCCCGTCCACGTCGAACGCCGCACGGGAGCGGTTTTCGGGCTGGCCGATCTCTTCGGCGGCGACGACGACTGGTGGTGGCCGGTCGCCGGAGCATTCGCGGCCGCGTCAGGGTGGTGGGACGCCGAGGGCGGCGTGATGGCACCGCCTCCACCGGAGGACCCGGCTTGGTGGGTTGCGGCGATGACGGTCGGGGATGGTGAACCGCCGTCGATGAGCCTCGCCGAGTTCGATGAGGTCTTCTACGGGCACGAGGACAAGTTCTACGAGTGGGCGAGCACGCGGTACCCCGTGGTCCTGATGCCGTCGACCATCACGTTCATCGGTACGGACTGGGTCTTTCCCGGTTCGTGCTGCGGCGGAGACCCCGGCTACCTCGAGGTGCCGTGGGAGGCGTTCCTCGACCACCTGGACCCGGACGGGCCGGGCCGGGTGATCCTGGAGCAGTACGGGCGGCTCTACTGAACGGAAGGCGCCTGAGCCCCGGCCCGGGCCGACGCTCGGCTACGGCGCCAGGCGGGTCCGCTCGACCGACAGGCGCAGCACGTCGGGGCGGCTGTAGTGGCCGGTGGGGTCGAAGTTCTGGCGCTGCCGGGCCACCTCGCCGACGTCGACGTCGGCCCAGACGATGCCCTTCTCGTTGCGGACCGGCTCGACCACCCAGCGGCCGTCCGGACCGGCGATGCACGTCCCGCCGTTGTGGAACTTCGTCCCGGGTTCGATCTGGTCGGCCAGCGGGAAGTCGTCGGGCAGCATCGAGGCGTCGTAGACGGCGCCCACGCTGACCACGAACAGGCGGCCCTCCTTGGCGACGAACCGGGTGACGTCCTCGGTGAGGCCCGCCGAACCCGGCCAGGCGGCCACGTGGACCTGCGAGCCGGTGCCGTACATGGCCGTGCGGGCCAGCGGCATCCAGTTCTCCCAGCAGTTCAGGCCCGTGAGGCGCACCCCTGCGTGGTCGTGGGCCACCAGGCCGGCCCCGTCGCCGTCGGCCCACACGAGCCGCTCGCCGTAGGTGGGCTTGAGCTTGCGGTGCACGCCGACGATGCCGGCCGTCGGGTCGATGGCCACCAACGAGCAGTAGACGGATCCGCCCGACGCGGCCCGCTCGACCACCCCCAGGTAGGTGAACGCTCCGGCCTCGCGGACGGCGTCGACGACGGTGGCGAACTCGTCGCCGGTCAGGTCGACGGACTGGTCGAGGTAGCGGGCGAAGGCCTTCTGCTGGGCGGGCTGCTCCCACGCCGAGGCGTCGGTGTTGTCGATCCACACCGGGTAGCCCATGACGAACACCTCGGGAAAGGCGATCAGCTCCGCGCCGCCGGCACCGGCCTCGGCGATCCGGCTGCGGACGATCTCGAGCGTGGCGGCCTGGTCGAGGTACGCCGGCGAGTCCTGGATGGCGGCGATGCGCATGTCGGGGTGTCCCTTCGGGTGGTCGGTTCTCGAGGAGCGGGCGGGTCAGCCGACGGGCACGGCCGCCCGGTCGGGAGCGTCGAAGGTCATGACGCCGTCGTCGATGGCGCCCCGGCGGATCATCTTCACGTCGCGCCGGTAGTCCTGCGGGTTCAGCCACGGCGCCCGGTCGCCCTGGCGGGGGAGCAGGTGCATGGACCGCTCCATGTACCCGGCCGGGAAGTCCTCGATCCACTTGCGCTGCGGCATGTCGGCGTCGTCGGGTCGCAGCCGGGGCGTGCAGCGGGTGGCGCCGGCCTTCGCCATGTGGTTCAGCAGGCGGCACACGTACTCCGACGTCAGGTCGGCCTTCAGCGTCCACGAGGCGTTCACGTAGCCGAACGTGGACACGAGGTTCGGGATGTCGGAGTAGCCGAGCCCCCGGTACGTCCAGGTGCGGGCGAAGTCGACCGGCTCGCCGTCGACGACGAAGTCCATCTCGCCGAGGGTGACGAGGTTCAGGCCCGTGGCCGTCACGATGATGTCGGCGTGGAGCTCCTCGCCGCTGTCCAGCAGGATCCCGTCCTCGGTGAACGTGTCGATGGTGTCGGTCACCACCGACGCCTTCCCGGACCGGATGGCCTTGAAGAGGTCGCCGTCGGGGATGAGGCAGAGCCGCTGGTCCCACGGGTTGTACGAAGGGGTGAAGTGGGTGTCGACGTCGTAGTCGGGACCCAGGCCGGCCCGGACGCCGGCGAGCATCAGCTGCCGGATCTTCTCCGGCTCGGTGCGGGTCTTGCGGTAGACGAGGCCCTGGCGGAACACGTTCTTGCGGCGCACGATGGCGTAGGCGAGCCGGGGGGGCAGGAACCTGCGGAGCCGGTTGGCGATCACGTCCTTCGCCGGCCGGGCCACGACGTAGGTGGGGGAGCGTTGCAGCATGGTGACGTGTTCGGCCGTGTCGGCCATGGCCGGTACCACCGTCATGGCCGTGGCGCCCGAACCGACCACCAGCACCCGCTTGCCCGTGTAGTCGAGGTCCTCGGGCCACTGCTGGGGGTGGACGATCGTGCCCCGGAAGCGGTCGCGCCCCTCGAACACCGGCGTGTAGCCCTCGCGATAGCTGTAGTAGCCGGAGCACATGAACAGGAACCCGCAGGTCATCGTGACCTCGTCCTCGGCGCCGGTCGTGCCGTCGGTGCGGGTGACGGTGAGCGTCCACCGGACGTCGTCGCTGGACCACTCGGCGCGGGTGACGCGGTGGCCGAAGCGGATGTGGCGGGCCAGGTCGTACTCGGCGACCGTCTCGCGGAGGTAGTCCATGATGACGGGTCCGTCGGCGATCGACTTCTCGTGCTTCCACGGCTTGAACCGGTAGCCGAGGGTGTGCATGTCGCTGTCGGACCGCACGCCCGGATAGCGGAACAGGTCCCAGGTGCCGCCGATGTCGGGACGGCCCTCGAGGATGGCGAAGGTGTGGTCGGGGCACCGCTCGCGGAGGTGGACGGCGCCGCCGAGGCCGGAGATGCCGGCACCCACGATGAGGACGTCGTGGTGGTTGGTCGTGGCTGCGTCAGTGGTGTCCGCCATGGACGCCGACCCTAGGAAAACCCGGGGCTGGAACGGGAACCCGGCTCCCCCTCATGTGGCTGCCGTGTCCTAGATTGGACGAACGTCCAGTCCCGGTCGCCCCAGGGCGACGGATCCCCGGAGAGGTGCCGGTTCCATGACCCCGCAGGCGGAGCTCAGCGACACCCAGGAACAGATCCTGGACGCCGTGCTGGCCTGCCTCGCCGAGGGTGGGATCGCCGGGGTCAGCATGCGGGCGGTGGCCGCCGAGGCCGACGTGTCGCTCGGCCTGCTGAACTACCACTTCGCCGGCAAGCAGGCGCTCATCACGGCGGCGTTCCAGCTGGCATGCGACCGCCTCCTGGCCTCGGCCATGAACACGCTCGACGGCGTGGACGGCCCCGAGGAGCGCGTCCGGGCGTTCGTCCGCGGCGCGGCCGACGAGGAGTTCCTGTCGCCCGGGTACCTCCGCCTCCGCCTCGTGCTGTGGGCAGCCGGCCGCCTCGACCCCGAGATCGGCGCTGCCGACCTGCGGGTCTACGAGCAGTACGTGGCCCGCATGGCGGAGCTCATCATGGCCGCCCGACCCGGCGTGGACGCCGCCGAGGCCCGCGCCAGGGCCGACGACGTGTCGCTCACCCAGAACGGCCTGTGGCTGAACTGGGCCCGGTTCGGCGACCGGGCCGCCCTCGACCGGGGCCTGCGTCGCTGCGACGAGATCGCGCTCGCCCCCGCCCCGGGCGGCACTGGAGCAGCAGAGGGATCCGCCTGACCATGCGCCGCACCCACCTCCAGCAGCTCGAGGCCGAGAGCATCCACGTGATGCGCGAGGTCGTCGCCCAGTTCGAGCGGCCCGTCATGCTCTACTCGATCGGCAAGGACTCGTCGGTCCTGCTGCACCTGGCCCGCAAGGCGTTCCACCCGGGGCGCATCCCGTTCCCGCTGCTGCACGTGGACACCACGTGGAAGTTCCGGGAGATGATCGAGTTCCGCGACCGCACCGCCGCCGAGCTCGACCTCGACATGGTGGTCCACACCAACGAGGAGGGCCGGGCGGCGGGCATCAACCCGTTCGACCACGGGTCGCGCAACTACACCGACGTCATGAAGACCCAGGCCCTCAAGCAGGCGCTCGAGGCCGGTGGCTACGACGCCGCCTTCGGTGGCGCCCGCCGCGACGAGGAGCGGTCCCGGGCCAAGGAACGGGTCTTCAGCTTCCGCGACCGCCACCACCGCTGGGACCCGAAGAACCAGCGCCCGGAGCTCTGGAACCTCTACAACGGCCGGGTCCACCGGGGCGAGAGCATCCGGGTGTTCCCGATCAGCAACTGGACCGAGCTGGACGTCTGGCAGTACATCCACCTCGAGCAGATCCCGATCGTGCCGCTGTACCACTCGGCGGTCCGCCCCGTCGTGGAGCGCGACGGCACGCTGATCATGGTCGACGACGACCGCTTCCGGTTCGCCGACGGCGAGAAACCCGAGATGCGTTCGGTGCGGTTCCGCACGCTGGGCTGCTATCCGCTGTCGGGCGCCGTGGCGTCGACGGCCACCACGCTGCCCGAGATCATCCAGGAGATGCTGCTGGCCACGCGCTCCGAGCGCGAGGGCCGGGTCATCGACCACGACCAGTCGGGCTCCATGGAGGAGAAGAAGCGCGAGGGCTACTTCTGATGTCGCACGCCTCCGAGCTGATCGCCACCGACATCGACGCCTACCTCGCCGAGCACGAGCGCAAGGACCTCCTGCGCCTGCTCACCTGCGGCAGCGTCGACGACGGCAAGTCGACCCTCATCGGCCGACTCCTGCACGACTCGGCGATGATCTACGAGGACCACCTGGCCGGCCTCGAGGCCGACTCGACGACCATGGGCTCGGCCGGCGACCGCGTCGACCTGGCCCTGCTCATGGACGGCCTGAAGGCCGAACGCGAGCAGGGCATCACCATCGACGTGGCCTACCGGTACTTCTCGACGGCCCGCCGCAAGTTCATCGTGGCCGACACGCCCGGGCACGAGCAGTACACCCGCAACATGGTCACCGGGGCGTCGACCTGCCAGCTGGCCGTCGTGCTCGTCGACGCCCGGCACGGCGTGCTCGACCAGACCCGTCGCCACACCCTCATCGCCCACCTGCTCGGCATCCGCCACCTGGTGGTGGCCGTCAACAAGATGGACCTCGTCGACTGGTCCCGCGACCGCTTCGAGGAGGTCGTCGCCGACCACCGGGCGTTCGCCGACGGCCTCGGCGCCGTCGACGCCCACTACCTGCCCATCTCGGCGCTGCTGGGCGACAACGTGGTCGACGCCGGCGACAACCTCGGCTGGTACGACGGACCGCCGCTCATGGAGTACCTCGAGACGGTCGACGTGGCCGACGACGCCGACCTCGAGCGGCTGCGCTTCCCGGTGCAGCTGGTGGTGCGCCCCGACCTGGACTTCCGGGGCTTCGCCGGCACGGTGGCGTCCGGCGTGCTGCGGCCCGGCGACGACGTGGTGGCGTTGCCGTCCGGCGTGTCGTCGACCGTCGCCCGCCTCGTGACCTTCGACGGCGACCTCGACGAGGCCGGTCCGGGCGATGCCGTGACCGTCACGCTGGCCGACGAGATCGACGTGAGCCGCGGCGACCTGCTGGTCGGCACCGGCGACCACCCGACCCGCGTCCACGACCTGGAGGCCACCGTCGTCTGGATGGCCGCCGAGCCGGTCGAGCCGGGGCGGCGCCTCCTGCTGCGGTTGGCCACCGGCGAGGTCGATGCCTCGCTGGCCGCCATCCGCCACCGCATCGACGTCAACACGGGCGACGAGGTGCCCGCCGACGCCCTGGCGTTGAACGACGTGGCCGCCTGCACCCTGGTCGCCGAGCGGCCGCTCCTGTTCGACCCGTATGCGGAGGATCCGGTCACCGGCTCGTTCGTCCTCGTGGACCGCATGTCCAACGCCACCGTCGCCGCCGGGATGATCACCGGCGCGGCGTCGACGTGGGACGTCGAGCCCGACGAGGGCCTCGTGCGCCACCGCTCCGAGATCACCCCCGAGGAGCGGGCCGCCCGCCTCGGCCAGCGACCCTGCACGGTGCTGCTCACCGGCCTCACCGCCGCCGGCAAGTCCACCATTGCGGCGGCCCTGGAGCGCCGCCTCTTCGACCGGGGCCGGACCACGATGCGCCTCGACGGCGAGAACGTCCGGCTCGGCATCAGCCGCGACCTCGGCTTCAGCGCCACCGACCGGTCCGAGAACCTGCGTCGGGTGGCCGAGGTCGCCCTGCTGGCCAACCGGCAGGGCCTGATCGCCATCGCCGCGCTCGTCGCTCCCGAGGCCGACGTGCGGGCCCGGGCCCGGGAGCTCATCGGCGACCACCGGTTCGTGGAGGTCTTCGTCGACACGCCGATCGAGGAGTGCCGGCGGCGCGACCCGAACGGCCAGTACGAGGCCGCCGACCGGGGCGAGATCCCCGACTTCCCTGGCGTGACCGCCGACTACGAACGCCCCACGGACGCCGACCTGGTGCTCGACGGCGCCACGCGGGGCGTCGACGGGTGCGTCGACGCCATCCTCGGGCTGCTCGCCGACCGGGGCGTGATCGGTGGCTGACGTGGGACACGACGGGTCGACGCTGCCGCCCGGCGACGCCGAGCGGAACCTGACCCGCGCCGACGGCCACGTCGACGCCGCCCGCCGGGCCGCGGTGACCGGTCACGTCGGGCACGCCCTGTGGTTGACGGGGCTGTCGGGGTCCGGCAAGTCGACGGTGGCCTATGCCGTCGAGGAGGCGCTCGTCGCCCGCGGCATCGCCGCCTACGTGCTCGATGGCGACAACGTCCGTATGGGCCTCAACCGGGACCTCGGCTTCTCGCCGGAGGACCGCACCGAGAACGTCCGCCGGGTGGGGGAGGTGTGCCGCCTGTTCGTCGACGCCGGCCTCGTCGTGCTCTCGGCGTTCATCTCGCCGTACCGGGCCGACCGCGACCTGGTCCGAGCGCTCCACCCGGACGGGGCGTTCTCGGAGGTCTTCGTCGACGCCTCGCTCCAGGTGTGCGAGGGCCGCGACGTCAAGGGCCTGTACGCCCGGGCCCGCGCTGGCGAGATCCCCGAGTTCAGCGGCGTGTCCGCCCCCTACGAGGCGCCGACCACGCCGGACCTGACGCTCGACACCACCCGCCCGTTGGACGCCTGCGTGGCCGACGTCCTCGCCCACCTGGGCGTCGACGCCTGACCGCCGGTTCGCTCCGACGGCCGACCCCAACCCCGACCCCGACGCGCCGACCTGCCGGAGGCGACCGTGTTCCTGACCCTGTGGGCGACCCCCCGGTCCACCTCGACGGCGTTCGAGTGGATGATGCGCCAGCGCGGCGACTTCACCTGCTTCCACGAGCCGTGGAACGAGCTCTACTACTACGGCGTCGACCGTCGGTCGGACCGTGACGCCCACGTCGAGGCCCGGCCCGGCCACACCTACGCGGCGGCCTGGGAGGAGCTGGACTCCGCGGCGGCCGGCGGACGGGCGTTCGTGAAGGACTTCGTCTACTCCGTCGAGCACGAGCTGACCGACGAGCGCCTCGACGGCATGGTCCACACCTTCCTGGTGCGCGAGCCCCGCCGGGTCATCCAGGGCCTGGCCAGGCACTGGCCCGACTGCTCGTGGGAGGAGGTCGGCTTCGAGTCGCTGCACCGCCTCCACGAGCGCATCACCGAGCGGACGGGCACGCCGCCGCCGGTCATGGCGTCCGACGACCTGCTCGACCGGACCGAGGCCACCGTGCGCGCCTACTGCGCCGCCGTCGGCATCGACTTCGTCGCCGAGGCCCTGTCGTGGGAGGAGGGCGACCGCTCCGAGGTGGCGTGGTACGGCGAGGGCACCGGGCCGTGGCACGACAACCTGCGGGCCAGCACGGGCATCAGCCGGCCCACCACCGAGTACGCGCCCCTCGACGACGACCCCCGCCTCGTGGAGTTCCTGGAGCGGGCCACCGTGCACTACGAGGCGTTGCTGGCCCACCGGCTGCCGGTCGACGCCGATCCGGCGTCCGACGGCTGATCGGGGGAGACTGCCGGGCATGGCCGACCGGACTCTCACCGTCTACACGGCCCGCCGGATCCACACCATGGAGCCGGGGTGGCCGACGGGGACCGCGGTGGCCGTCGATGACCGGGGCCGCGTCGTCTCGGTGGGACGGGACCTCGACGACCTGCGCCCCTGGACCGACGCGTTCCCCACGACGTTCGACGGCACGTTCGAGGACAAGGTCCTGCTGCCCGGCTTCGTCGAACCGCACCTGCATCCGCTGCTGGCCGCCACCTACTTCCCGTGCACGTTCGTCACCCCCGACCCGTGGAAGTTCCCGTCCGGGGTGGTCGGCGGGATCCCCGACGGCCCGGCCCTGCTCGACGTGGTGGCCCGCCGCCACGAGGAGATGGGCCCGGGGTACGACTGGCTGTTCCTGTTCGGCTACACGAAGGCCGCCCACGGGACGATCGGCCGCCCCGACCTCGACGCGGTGTGCGACACCCGGCCGGTGGCCATCGGCAGCCGGTCCAGCCACGTGATGATCGTCAACAGCGCCGCGCTCGAGGCCCTCGACCTGACCGAGGGGCACGTCACCGACTCGGGCTTCGGCCATTTCGTGGACTGGGAGCAGGGATCCTTCTCCGAGGACGGACAGTTCTCGCTGCTCATGCCGAGGATCCGCCCGATCATGCAGGCGCCCGACCGTCTCACCGGCGGGCTGGAGTTGCTCCGGGGGATGCTCAACGCCAACGGCGTGACCACCATGCACGAGCCCGGCTCCGGCATGTACAGCGGCGGACGCCCGCAGCACGAGGTGGCGGCGCTCGCTCCCGTCCTGGAGGGCCCCGACGTGCCCCTGCGGACCATGCTCACCCCCGGCGGCATGCCGTTCATCCGTCGCCTCGGCCTCGACGACGCCATCGGGGCCATCGGCGACGTGACGTCGCTGGACGGCGACCGCATCACCTTCACCCGGAAGAAGGTCAAGTTCTTCGCCGACGGGTCGTACGTCGACCAGATCGGCCAGTGGGACGAACCGGGCTACATCGACGGGCACGTCGGCCAGTGGATGACCCCGCCGGATTCGCTCCGGGAATGGTGCCGGGCCTTCTGGATGGAGGGCTACGACGTCCACGTGCACGTCCAGGGCGACCTCGGCGCCCGCCTGGCCGTCGACATCCTCGAGGGTCTCCAGGCCGAGAAGCCCCGCTTCGACCACGGCTTCACCCTCGAGCACCTCAGCGGCGCGTCGCCGGCCACCCTGCGCCGGGCGGCCGCCCTCGGGGCCAGCGTGTCGACGCTGGTGTGGCCGCTGCACTCGGTGGGCGAGCAGTTCCGGGAGCGGGTGCTGGGCATCGACCGGCTCCACCAGGTCTTCCCGTTGCAGTCGGTGGTCCGCAACGGCATGACGCTGGGCATCCACGCCGACACCATCGTGTCGCCGCCGCAGCCGATGCTGCTGGCCTGGATGGCCGCCAACCGGCTGTCGCCCAACGGCCACGTCCTCGGGGAGCACGAGCGGCTCACCGTCGAACAGGCCCTCCACGCCATCACCCTGGGCCCGGCGCGGATCCTGCGTCGCGAGGACGACCTCGGGTCGATCCGGGCCGGCAAGTGGGCCGACTTCGCGGTCCTCGACGAGGACCCGTTCGAGGTGCCCGCCGAGTCGCTGCACGAGGTCCCGATCTGGGGCACCGTGTTCGAGGGCACCCCGCACCCGGTCGAGGCCTGACCGGATCCGCTGCCGTGACCGACCCGCTGCTTGAGCCGTTCGACCTGGCCGGGCTGCGGCTCCGCAACCGGGTCTTCTCCAGCAGCCACTCGCCGGGCTACAACGACGACGGCACGCCGAGCGACCGGTACGTCCGCTACCACGAGGAGAAGGCGCTCGGCGGGATCGGACTGACCATGATCGGTGGGTCGTCGAACGTGTCGATCGACTCGGCGTCGCTGTGGGGGCAGCTGTCGTTCGCCACCGACGCCATCGTCGACCCGTTGGCGGCCATGGTGGACCGGATCCACGGCCACGGGGCGGCGATCATGTGCCAGCTGACGCACATGGGTCGCCGCAACGTCTCCAACGACGGCGACTGGCTGCCCACCATCGCCCCGTCGCCGGTGCGCGAGCCGATGCACCGCTTCTGGCCGAAGCAGGCCGAACCGGCCGACCTGCGTCGGGTCGTCGCCGACTTCGCCGCGGCCGCCCGCCGGGCCGCCGACGCCGGCCTGGACGGCGTCGAGCTGCTGGCCACCAGCCACCTGCTGGACCAGTTCTGGTCGCCGCTGGTGAATCGGCGCACCGACGGCTACGGCGGATCGCTGGACAACCGCCTGCGCCTCACCCTCGAGGTGCTCGAGGCGGTGCGTGCCGCCGCCGACGGGCGGATGCTGGTGGGCCTGCGGATGCTCGGCACCGAGGACCGTCTCGGCGGCCTGACCGAGGACGACTGCTGCGCCATCGCCGTGCGTCTGGCCGACACCGGGATGCTCGACTTTCTGAACGTGGCCGGGCCGGCACTGGCCACCGACGACGGCCTGGCGAAGGCCATCCCGCCCGCCGGCACCCCGTTGGCCCCGTACCTGCCGGTGGCCGCCGCGGTCCGGTCGGCCACCGACGTGGCCATCCTGCACGCCACCCGGGTGACCGACGTGGCCACGGCCCGCCACGCCGTCGAGTCGGGCGCCGTGGACCTGGTCGGGATGACCCGGGCGCACCTCGCGGACCCGCACCTGGTGGCCAAGCTGGCCCGCGGCGAGGCGGACCGGATCCGCACCTGCGTGGGGGCGTCGCTGTGCATCAACCGCCTCCACCTCGGCCTCGACTCGGTGTGCATCCAGAATCCGGCGACCGGTCGGGAGGCGACCGTGCCGCAGTTGGTGGTGCGTTCCGAGGGGCCGCGGCGACGCGTCGTCGTCGTGGGTGGGGGACCGGCGGGGCTCGAGGCGGCCCGCGTGGCGGCCGAACGGGGTCACGACGTGGTGCTGTTCGAGGCCCAGGATCGGCTCGGCGGCCAGTTGGCCCTGATGGCCCGTGCAGCGGAGCGCCAGCGCGAGGTGGCCGGGCTCGTGGACTGGCTGGTCGACGAGGTGGTTCGCAGCGGCGTCGACGTGCGCCTGTCGACTCCGGTGGGCACCGACGAGGTGTGGGCCGAGTCGCCGGACGTCGTGGTGGTGGCCACCGGTGGCTGGCCCGACACGGGCTTCCTCGACGCCGGAGCGGAGCTGGTGCACACGTCCTGGGACGTCCTCGGCGGCCACGCGCGGCCCACCGGTCGGGTGCTCGTCTACGACGACCACGGTGCCGAGCGTGGGCTCGCCGTCGTCGAGCACCTCGTCGGGAACGGGAACCCGCCCGGAGACGCCGGTTGCGCTGTCGAGGTGGTGACGCCGGACCGGCACGTCGGCCTGGACCTGGCCACGCCGCTGGGTCCGGAGTACCTGCGGATGCTCTACGGGGCCGGGGTGGCCATGACGCCCGACCACCGCCTGGTGCGCGTCGAGGCCGCCGACGACGGGACGGGCCTGCGGGCCGTCCTGCGCAACGACTACACCCGCGTCGAGGTGGAGCGCAGCGTGAACGCCGTGGTGGTGGAGCACGGGGTGGTGCCCGACGAGGACCTGTTCGCCGCCCTGCGCCCCGATTCGTCCAACGACGGGGTGACCGACCTCGCGGCGCTCGCCGCCGGCACCGCACAGCCGGCCTTCGCCGGGCTCGGAGGGGGGAGCGACGCCGGACCGGCGTTGTTCCGGGTGGGAGACTGCATCGCCAGCCGGGACGTGGCCTCGGCACTGCTCGACGCCCGCCGGCTCCTCCAGCACCTGTGACGCCCACGCCCGAGAACCACCGCCCGCTGACCCGCCGCTGACCCATCCACTGACCGACCGGGAGCCCGCCCATGAGGATCGAACGCCTCGAGGTGTACCAGCACGACCTGCCGTTCGCCGGCTCGTCCGAGGGCGCCGTCTACCGGGTGTCCGGCGGGCGGACGTTCACGACGTTCGACGCCACGCTCGTCCGGGTGGTGGCCGACGACGGCTCGGAGGGGTGGGGCGAGTCCACGCCGTTCGGCGCCACCTACCTGGCCGCCCACGCCGCCGGCGTCCGGGCCGGGATCGCCGAGATGGCACCGTCGCTGCTCGGCCTGGATCCCCGGCGCCACGACCGCCTCAACGAGGCCATGGACCGGGCCCTCGTCGGCCACCTCCACGCCAAGGCGCCGATCGACGTGGCCTGCTGGGACCTGTTCGGGCGATCCGTCGGCCTGCCGGTCTGCGACCTGCTGGGCGGTCGTGTCGAGCACCGCATGCCGGTCATCTCGTCGATCCACACCGGCGATCCCGACGACATGCGGCGTCGCGTCGCCGAGCACCGGGAGCTCGGCTACCTCGGCCATTCGGTGAAGGTCGGTGCGCTCGACCACGAGGGCGGCCCGGCGCTCGACGCCGAACGGGTCGCCGCCTCGCTGGCCGACGCCCGCCCCGGCGAGTACTACATCGTGGACGCCAACGGCGGCATGACCGTCGAATCGGCGCTGCGCTTCCTGGCGCTGGTGCCCGACGGCCTCGACTTCGTGTTCGAGGCGCCGTGCCCGACGTGGACGGCGCACCTGGCGCTGCGGGCCCGCACCGGCGTGGCCATGAACCTCGACGAGCTGGCCACCGACGACGACACGGTGGCGTACGCCATCGCCACCAACGCCGCCGACGGCATCAACCTGAAGGTCACCAAGCAGGGCGGCCTGACCCGCAGCCGTCGCCAGCGCGACATGTGCCTGGCCGCCGGGCTGGCCATCCCCGTCCAGGACACCGTCGGGACCGAGGTGGCCATGGCCGCCGTGCTGTACCTCGGGCAGACGGTGCCCGTCCACGCCCTGCGCTGCGTGCTCGACACCCGCCACATGGTCGACGCCTCGGTCGGCCACCTCGACGCCCCGGTCGTCGACGGCGGCGTGGTGGCGCCCGACGCGCCGGGCCTGGGCGTCACACCCGATCTCGCGGTGTTGGGCGAGCCGGTGGCCATCCATGGCTGACCACGCGACCGGGGGCCTGCCGTTCCCGGAAGACCGGCCACCCGGCTACGAGTGGTTCGACGACGAGCCCGCCTTCGACCCGGACCGCCACCTCGACCTGCGGCCACCGACCGAGGTGGTGCTGCTGGCCGACCTCGGCTACGACGAGTCCGACATCGCCCCGACGGCCACCCCGGTCGCCTTCTCGTCGCCGTTCCGGGTGCTGTCCGACGAGGGTGCCGCCGTGCTCCTCGACGTGGCCCGCCGACTGCGGCCCTACAGGGCACGGGCCCGGGAGCGCATCGAGAACATGGTGCGGGGCGGCTGCTACCGGTCGAGGTGGCTGCGCGACCTGTGCCGGTCGCCGGAGGTCACTGCGGCGATGGCCGGCGTCTACGGCGTCGACGTGGCGCCCCACACGATGCCGCTGCACCTCGGGCACCTGAACTACGAGCCGACCACCGTCGGCGAGGCGGTCGACAAGTGGCACCACGACACGTTGGCGCTGGACTACGTCATGCCGGTGTCCGACCCGACCACGCTGCCCGGCGGGCGCTTCGAGGTGTTCCTCGGCACCAAGGCCGAGGCCGCCGAGCTGGCCGCGGCCGGGGAACGACCACCCGCCGACCGGACCCTGGCACCGGACTTCGGTGGTCCCGGATGGGCCATCGCCCTGCACGGCAACATGGTCGTGCACCGGGGCGGCCCGCTCGACGAGCCGGCCGAGCGGATCACCATGGTGAACGGCTACGTCGCCATGGACCGCAGCCGTGACGACCAGTCCCGGGCGCAGGACCTCGTCGGCGTCGACGATCCAGCGGTGCTGGGCGCCGAATGGGCGCGCCACGCGGCGTGGCGCGGCGTCGGGCGCCTCCAGTCGCTGGTCGACTCGGTGCCGTTCGGGATCGACAACGCGGCGGCCGCCGACCTGCTGGAGGACGCCGTGGCCGACGTGCGCCGGGCCATCGACGAGATGCGGAGCGAACCCCCGCCGATCGAGCACTACGAGCGCGATCCGGGGTCCGGATCGGGCGACGCCTGAGCGGGTTTCGGGCAGACTTCCGGCCATGGGACCCCTGAGCGAGGCGCAGGTCGACGCCTTCTGGCGCGACGGCTACGTGGTGATGGACGGGGCCGTGTCGCCCACCGACCTCGCCGACCTGAAGGCGGCCGTGGCCGGCTGGGTGGAGGAGAGCCGCGGCCACGAGGGGCCGTGGGGCGAGACGATGGACCACCGCTCCCGCTTCGACGTCCAGCCGGGACATTCGGCCGACGCTCCGGCGCTGCGTCGGGTGGCGTCGCCCCAGGAGGTGTGCGACGTGCACCTCCGGGTCATGCGCGACAGCCCGCTGGTCGACGCGGCAGCCCAGCTGATCGGCCCGAACGTGGTCGTCAACAACGTGAAGACCAACTGCAAGCAGCCGGGTTCGGCCACCGAGATCCGGTTCCACCAGGACTTCGCCTACGAGGCCCACACCAACGACGACATGCTGGCCGTGCTGCTCTTCGTCGACGACGTCACCCCGGAGAACGGGCCGCTCGAGGTGGTGCCCGGCACCCACCGGGGGACGATCTTCGACCACTGGCAGGACGGCGTGTTCACCGGCACCATCGTCGACGACGACCTGGACGGCCTCGACGAGCCGGTGGCCTGCCACGGTCCGGCCGGCACGGCGTGCCTGATGCACACCCGCCTGGTGCACGGGTCGCGGCCGAACCTGACCGACGTGCCCCGCACCCTGTCGATCTTCAGCTACCGGTCGGAGGACTCGAGGATCCTGCATCCCAACCACCTGCCGAGCGTGCACGAGGGCGAGGTGGTGCGCGGCGAGGCGACGGGTCGGATCCGGTGCGTGGCCTACGAGATGCCGATCGCCGAGGTGCCGGAGACGGCGTCGTTCTTCGACCAGCAGGCCCGGGGCGTGCCGTCGTGACCACCGTCGACCTGGTCCCGTTGGACCTGGCCACGGACGCCGGCTTCGGCGAGCGGGCCCGGATCGGTCTGGTGGTCCTGGAGAACGACCAGACCGTCGAGGCCGAGCTGAACGGCCTGTGGCCCGACGGGGTGACGTCGTTCGTGAACCGCATCCCGATGGAGGACCGGGTCACGCCGGAGACGCTGCGGGCCATGGAGGCCCGGATCCCGGAGGCCGCCGGCCTGCTGCCCGGGCTGATGGGCTTCGACGTGATCGGCTACGGGTGCACGTCGGCGGCGACGCTGATCGGCGAGGAACGGGTGTCCGCCGCGCTGCGAGTCGCCCATCCCGACGTGCCCAACACGAACCCGATCAGCGCCGTGCTGGCGGCGGTGTCGGCGCTGCGGGCCCGTCGGGTGGCCGTGGTGACGCCGTACAGCGCCGAGGTGACGGCCGGGATCGTCGGCCTGCTCGGCGACCGTGGCCTCGAGGTGGTGGCCGCCGGGTCGTTCCTCGAGGAGAGCGACGCCACCGTGGCCCGCATCACCGAGCAGTCGGTGGCCGACGCCGTGCGCCGGGTGGTGGGTGCCGCCGAGGGTGCCAGCGACGGCGACGGCCGGCCGGACGCCGTGTTCGTGTCGTGCACCAGCCTGCGGGCCTTCGGCGTCGCCGGTGGCCTCGAGGACGAGCTGGGCGTGCCGGTGGTGTCCAGCAACCTGGCGTTCGGGTGGCACCTGCTGCGCCTGGCCGGCATCGACGACCGCATCGACGGCCTCGGCAGCCTCTACGGCCTCGACCTCGACGGTGGGTCGGTGGGGGACCGGTCGTGACGGTGCCCGAGCGGGGCTTCCCGGTCGCCGAGTTCGAGGCACGGGCCGAGCGGGCCCAGGCGATGATGGCCGAACGGGGCCTCGCCGCGCTGCTGGTCTGCACGGAGCCGGAGGTCCGCTACCTGACGGGCTTCTACACGCCGTTCTGGCAGAGCCCGACCCGACCGTGGTTCGTGGTCCTGCCCGCCGAGGGTCGGCCGGTGGCGGTGATCCCCGGGATTGGCGCCTCGGCGATGTCCGCCACGTGGGTGGACGACATCCGGACGTGGCCGGCGCCGCGCCCCGTCGACGACGGCCTCGGCCTGCTCGCCGACACGCTCGCCGAGCTGGTCGCCGGGCCTGCCGGAGCCACGGGGGACGGTGCCCGGATCGGCCTGCCGATGGGCCACGAGACGCACGTCCGCATGCCGCTGGCCGACCTCGACGCGCTCCGGGACAGCATCGCCCCCATGGCCTTCGTGGACGCCACCGACGTGGTCCGGGGCCTGCGCATGGTCAAGTCCGACCGCGAGATCGCCAAGGTCGCCCACATCTGCGACATCGTCTCCGGTGGGTTCGAGGGTCTCGGCGACCTGCTGTCGGTCGGCATGACCGAGCGGCAGGCGTTCAAGGCCTTCAAGGTCGACCTGCTGGAGCGTGGCGCCGACGACGTGCCGTACCTGGTGGGGGCGACCGGCCCCGGCTTCGACGACGTCATCAAGCAGCCGTCGGACCGGGTGATCGAGCCGGGCGACCTGCTGATGTTCGACACCGGCTCGATCTTCGACGGCTACTCCAGCGACTTCGACCGGTACGTGGCGTTCGGCCACGCCGACGACGGTGCCCGGCGGGCCTACGAGACGGTGTGGCAGGCCACCGAGGCCGGCCTCGCCGCCTGTCGGCCCGGGGCGACGACCAGCGACCTGTGGCGGGCCATGGCCGGCGTGCTCGACGCCGGCGGTTCGCTCGGCAACTCGGTGGGGCGGCTCGGCCACGGGCTCGGCATGCAGGTCACCGAATGGCCGTCGCATACCGCCGATGACGGCACGGTGATCGAGGAGGGCATGGTGCTCACCCTCGAGCCGGGGCTGACCTGGGCGGCGGGCCGGATGATGCTCCACGAGGAGAACCTGGTGGTCCGCGCCGACGGCCCCGAACTGCTGTCCCGTCGGGCCCCCGCCGAGCTGCCGATCATCTGATGGTGCCGCCGGCGACGTCCACCGCGGGCGTGCCGGTCGCCGACCTCGCCGACGGAGCGGGCCTGGTCGGGGCGTTGTCCACGGTCGGGTTCGTCGCCGTGCGCGGCCACGGCGTCCCCGTCGCCGACCTGGCGGCCATGCGGCGCCTGCTGGTCGACCTGTTCGCCGTCGACGAGGCGGCCAAGCGTCGCCAAGCGGTGGAACGCACGAACTACCGGGGCTTCATTCCCCTCCAGTTCTTCACCCCGAATCGTGAGGACGACGACGGGACGGTTCCGGACGCCTTCGAGGGCTACAAGTTGCACTGGGAGTGCCCGGCCGGCCATCCGGCCCGTAGTGAGTGCGACCTCTATGGGGCGAACCGTTGGCCGGACCACCTGCCAGGCATGCCTGCGGTGGTGGCCGCGTGGTGGGCCTCCATGGACGGATTCGTCGGCCGCCTACTGGACGCCGTGGCGCCCGTGCTCGGCCTGGACCGCAGCGCCCTCGCCGCGGCGCTCGACGCGCCGCTGACCAACGCAACCCTGCTGCACTATCCGCCACGGCGGGCCGACGACCCGTCGCCGGGGTTCCATCCCCACAAGGACATCACGGTGGTCACGGTGCTCGACCCCGACCCGGTCGGTGGCCTCGAGGTCCGCGACCGGGACGGGTCGTGGGTCGAGGCGGCGTGTCCGGACGACGCACTGCTGGTCAACGTCGGCGACGTGCTCGAGGTGTGGACCGGCGGGCGCCTGGTGTCGACCCCGCACCGGGTGGCCAGCCCAGAGGGGGCCGAGCGGTACAGCGCACCGTTCTTCGTGGTCCCAAACCACGCGGTGGTGGCCGAGCCGTTTCTGGCGCCGGTGGACGGCTTCGAGGCCCGGTCGATCCCGATGGGCAGCGTCCAGGCCGAGGTGTGGCGCACCAACTGGCCCGACGAGGCCCCGTCGGATTCCCACACCCACCTCGGCGGCGTGGGCTAATGGGACGGCCCGGCTAGAGGCCCCGGCCGTAGTGGGCGACGAGCCGTTCGAAGGTCGTGGCGCCGTCGTCGATCTCGGCGGCCGGGCCGACCCGACCGGCGGGTCGGGAGACCTCTGCCACGTAGTCGTACGAGAGGTCCAGCGCGGCCTGGGCCAGGTCGTCGCGCACGCTGAGGTCCTGCCCGGTGGCGGTGGCCAGGTCCCAGCAGTGGACGAGCATGTCGGTGGCCCACATGCGCAGCACCCAGTCGAACGTGACATCGGCCCAGAACGTGGTGGCCGGGGCGTCGCGGTCGTCGACGGACCCACCGGCCTCGCGGAGCTGGGCGAAGGCGGCCCGGGCGGCCGCCCGGTGGTCGTCGCCGACCCGCGAAGCGAGCCGGTCCAGATCCATGGGGCCCGGGGCCATCTCGTTCGTGCCGCTCATGACGGTGGAGTAGACGTAGGCAGCGCCGATGGCGTGCCCCATCAGATGCCGGACCGTCCATTCGTCACACGGCGTGGGGTCATCCAACCGGTCAGCGTCCGTGCCGTCGGTCAGGTCGGTGAACAGCGCCATGACCTCGTCGAGGAAGGTGAACGTCTCCATGGGTCCTCCCGCAGGGTCCCGTCGGGCGACACGACCTTCGGCCACCCACGTCGAGCATGCTTCCATTGGCCCCCCGGGGGGGCAAGGCAGGAACGGTGCAGCCGTCAGACGCCGGGGCGACGGCTCCTGACGGCCTACGGGTTGGCCTGGAGGAACTGGCGGACGTTGGCGACGAGGACCTCGGGGGCGTCCTCCTGGCAGTAGTGGCCGACGCCGGGCAGCTCCACCACCGGGGCGTCGGGCCACAGCGCCCGGAAGTCGGCGATAGCCCGGTCCGGCGGGATCGCCGCGTCGGCCATGCCCTCCAGCAGGATCGCCGGCTTGCCCACCAGGTCGGGCACGCCGCCCGCCCCGGCGATCACGTACTCGGCGATCCTGCCGAGGTAGGCGTCCAGCGGGAACTCGAGGCCGCCGATCGCCGAGTCCCGGTCGGGGAACGGGTCCGAGTACGCCCGGATCCACGTGTCGTCCACGGCGGCCGAGTTGGTGAACCCGGTGATCTTCATCACCGACAGCACCGTCGAGCCCAGGTTCAGCAGGACGTCCGCGGTGCGCCCCGACTCGAGGCCGCCGCCGATCCACTGGAACCACGGTGACTGCTGGGTCGGCGTGGCGTCGTCGTTCCCGATCCGGCCGTAGCCGGCCAGCGAGTTGGCGTACACCATCCGCTTGACCCGCTCGGGATGGCGCACCGTCAGCGCCGTGGCGATCGGTCCGCCCCAGTCCTGGCCGAAGAAGGTGATGTCGGTCAGGTCGAGGTGCTCGACGAGCGCCACCAGGTTCTCGGTGTGCGCCTGCAGGGTGTACTCGCGGTCCTGCGGCGTCTCGGACTTCCCGAAGCCCATGTGGTCGGGGACGATCACCCGGTTGTGCTCGGCCAGCGGCCCGATCATGTTCCGGTACAGGTACCCCCAGGTCGGCTCGCCGTGCAGGAGCACGATCGGCTCGGCGTCCCGGGGGCCCTCGTCGACGTAGTGCTGGACGAAGCCGTGGCCGTCGAAGGTGTGCGGGGCGAACGGGAACGTCCCGTCGTAGGTCTCGTCGAGGGGGACCATGGCGACCTCCTGGTCGGGCGTGCCGGTGGCCGGGGCGGAGCGTCCGCCCGGCGGTGCCAGCCATGTTGGCAGCGGCTCCGACCCCGCATGACACTCGGGCGTCGGGGCGGCAGCGCTCCGGACACCGATCGACACCGGGGGGAGTCGTGGAACGGAGCGAACAGGTCGCCCAGGCGAAGCTGCTGATGGCTCGCCTCGACGCCGGCACCAACGTCGACGCCGGCGGCTTCCGGCGCAACCCGACCGACGTCTACGTCGACGGGGACCTCGCCCGCCGGGAACGCGACGCCTTCTTCGGCGGCCACCCGCACCTCGTCGGCCTGTCCGGCGACCTGCCCGGTCCGGGCTCGTTCCTGACGTGCGACGACCTGCCGACGCCGATCCTCGCCACCCGCGACGACGACGGTCGTCTCCGGGCCTTCGTGAACGCCTGCCGCCACCGCGGCGTCGTTCTCGAGGAACGCGACCGCGGCGAGGAACGCCGCTTCACCTGCCCCTTCCACCGCTGGACCTACGACACCGCCGGCGCCCTCGTCGGCCTGCCCAACCCCGACCACTTCGGCAACCCCGACCCGTCGTGCCTCGGCCTCGTCGAACTCCCGTCGCTTGAGGAGGCCGGTCTGCTGTGGGTGCACCCCGACCCGGCCGGCACCATCGACCTCGACGAGCAGCTGGGCGCCGAACTGCGGGCCGAGTTGGCCGCCTGGGATCTCGGCGAGCTGTCGTACCTCGGCCGCGACGCCTACGAGGTGGCCTGCAACTGGAAGTTGGCCATGGACACGTTCGGCGAGACGTACCACTTTCCGGCGCTGCACGCCGAGACCATCAACCTGGCCTTCCACGGCAACGTCCAGTGCTACGACACCTACGGGCGCAACCACCGGATGCTGCTGTGCAAGCGCGACATCGAGACGCTGCGGACCCTGCCGGAGGACGACTGGTCGATCACCACCGCGGCGCTGCCCGTCTACTGGCTGTTCCCCAACGTCCAGCTCATGCCGTTCGCCGAGGGCCTCCACCTGCTGCGGGCCTATCCGGACCCGCACGACCCCGGCCGCCACGTCAGCCGCATCTCCTGGTACCTGCGTCCGGGCCCGGCCGCCGACGCCGACGCCCGCCTCGCCCTCACCGGCCTGTCGGAGGGCTTCGGCGGCATCATCCGTGACGAGGACTACGTGGTGGCCGCCAGCCAGCAGCGAACCGCCTCGTCCGGCGCCGTCGACCACGTGGTGTTCGGCCGCAACGAACCGGCCCTGCACCACTACCACGGCACCTACCGGCGGCTGCTCGGCATGGAACCCCTGCCCCTCCTGGAGACGATCTGATGGACGTCCTGCGCACCCCCGACGACCGCTTCGTCGACCTGCCCGACTTCGACTTCGAACCGCACTACGCCGAGGTGCCCGACGGCGACGGGGGGACGCTGCGGATGCATGTCCTCGACGAGGGGCCCGCCGACGCCGCCCCCGTGCTGCTGCTCCACGGCGAGCCGTCGTGGGCCTACCTGTACCGGCACATGGTCCCGGTGCTCGTCGACGCCGGCCACCGTGTCGTCGTGCCCGACCTGGTCGGGTTCGGACGCAGCGACAAGCCGACCGAGCAGTCCGACTACACGTACGCCCGCCATGTGGCGTGGACGTCGTCGCTGGTGTTCGACCACCTCGACCTGCGCGACGCCACCTTCTTCGGCCAGGACTGGGGCGGCCTGATCGGCCTGCGGCTCGTCACCGCCCAGCCCGACCGGTTCGCCCGCGTCGTGGTCGGCAACACGTTCCTGCCCACCGGCCACGGTCGACCGTCCGAGGCGTTCCTCGCCTGGCAGCAGTACTCCCAGACGTCGCCGAGCTTCAACGTGGGCAAGATCGTCAACGGTGGGTGCGCCACCGACCTCACCGATGCCGAGATCGCCGCCTACGACGCCCCGTTCCCCGACGACGCGTACAAGGCCGGCGCCCGGATCTTTCCGGCACTCGTGCCGACCAGCCTCGACGACCCCGAGTCGCAGCCCAACATCGACGCCTGGACGGTGCTCGAGGCCTTCGGCCGCCCGTTCCTGTGCGCCTTCGGCGACTCCGACCCGATCACCGCCGGCAACGACCGGCCGTTCCGCGAGAAGGTCCCCGGCGCCGCGGGCCTCGACCACCCGACCATGGCCGGTGGCGCCCACTTCCTGCAGGAGGACGTCGGCCCGGACCTGGCCGCCGTGATCGCGAACCTGATCGCCGCGACCCCCTGACGCCTGCGAGGCTGCATCGGTGCCGCACGAGTTCACCCAGGTCGACGCCTTCGCCGACGAGGCGTTCCGGGGTAACCCGGCGGCCGTGCTGGTCCTCGACGGGCTGGCCGACCCGGCCTGGATGCAGGCGGTCGCCCTCGAGATGAACCTGTCGGAGACGGCGTTCTGCCATCCGTCCGACGCAGCGGTGCCCGACGGCTCGGCGGGGGAGTGGGACCTTCGCTGGTTCACCCCGACCGCCGAGGTCGACCTGTGTGGTCACGCCACCCTGGCGACCGCCCACGTGCTGGCCACCGACCACGGCGTGGCCGGCGAAATGGGCTTCCACACCCGGTCAGGCCGCCTCGCCGCCGTGGCCACCGACGACGGCATCCGCCTCGACTTCCCGGTCGACGTCCTCGAGGCGGTCCCGGTCACCGAGGCCATGTCGGCGGCGGTGGGGTGTCCGGTGGTCGGCTCCGCGATGGGTGCCACCGACCTGGTGGTGGAGGTGGGTGCGGCCGCCGACGTGCGGTCCTGTCACCCGGACCTGGGCCTGGTGGCCGGGCTGGCCGACCGGGCCGTGATCGTGACGGCGGCCTGCGACGACCGGGACGACGTGGCCATCGTGTCGCGGGTCTTCGGCCCGAACGTCGGCATCGTCGAGGATCCGGTCACCGGGTCGGCCCACACCACGCTCGCCGCCTGGTGGGCGCCGAGGCTCGGCGACGCCTTCCGGGCCGAGCAGGCATCGGCCCGCGGCGGCGAACTGGACGTCCGGCTCGTCGGCGACCGGGTGTACCTGACCGGCCGTGCCGTGACGGTGATCCGCGGCAGCATCCTCTGAACCTCGACCGGGAAACGGAACACGAGACATGACCGAACGGACCGAACTGCGACGGATGCCGGACCGCAGCCTCACCGACCGCGACGCCATCCATGCCGCGCTCGACGAGGGGCTGCTGGCCCACGTCGGGCTCATCGCCGGCGGCCCGACCGGTGACGACGCAGCCCATCCGGTCGTCATCCCCATGCTGTACGCCCGGGACGGCGAACGGCTCTACCTGCACGGCTCGCCGGCCAGCCGCCTGCTCCGGGCGGCCAAGAAGGGCGCCGAGGTGTGCGTGACGGTCACCCTGCTCGACGCCCTGGTCCTGGCCCGGTCCGGCCTCCACCACTCCATGAACTACCGGTCCGTCGTCGTGATGGGCACCGCCGTGGAGGTCACCGACGCCGACGAGAAGGTCGCCGCGCTGGACCGCATCGTCGACCACACCATCCCCGGCCGCGTCGCCGCCGTCCGTCCCGCTCACGAGTCCGAGGTCCGGGCCACCACGGTGCTGGTGCTGCCGCTCGACGAGTGCTCCATGAAGGTCCGGACCGGGCCGCCGATCGACGACGACGAGGACATGGACGAGGACACCTGGGCCGGGCTGATCCCGATCGGCGTGGCCGTCGGCGAACCGGTGCCCGACGACGACACCGGCGACGACCCGGTCCCGGACCACGTGGCCGACTGGGCCCGCGGCCCGGGTCTGGCGAACGGTCGGGCGGTCTGAGCCATGGCGCTGGTCGGAGCGATCGACCAGGGCACCACCAGCACGCGCTTCCTCGTCGTCGACGAATCGGGCACGGTCGTCGCCTCGGCACAACGTCCCCACGCCCAGCACTTCCCCCGGCCCGGCTGGGTCGAGCACGACGCCGACGAGATCCTGGCCAACACGTGGGCCGTCGTCGCCGAGGCCCTCGAGGCCGGAGGCCTGGTCGCCGGCGACCTCGCGGCGGTCGGGATCACCAACCAGCGCGAGACCCTGGTGGCGTGGGACCGCACGACCGGCCGCCCGTTGCATCCGGCGATCGTCTGGCAGGACGTCCGCTCCGCCGACATCGTCGACCGCCTCGCCAGCCCCGGGAGCAATGTCGGGGGCAGCGTCGGGGGCATCGACCGCTTCCGGGCGACGACCGGCCTGCCGCTCGCCACCTACTTCAGCGGGCCGAAGATGACGTGGCTCCTCGGCGAGGTCGGCGGCCTCCGAGCCGCCGCGGAGGCCGGCGACGCCTGCCTCGGCACGATCGACGCCTGGCTGCTGTGGCATCTCACCGGCGGCCCCGACGGCGGCCGGTTCGCCACCGACGTCACCAACGCCTCGCGCACCCTCCTGATGGACCTCGCCACTCTCGACTGGGATCCCGAGCTGCTCGCCGCCATGGACGTGCCCGCCGCAGCGCTGCCCGAGATCGTCCCGTCGATCGGGCGGATCGGCACGTGCGTCGGCCCGCTGGCCGGCGTGCCGGTCTCCGGCGTCCTCGGCGACCAGCAGGCCGCCCTGTTCGGCCAGGGCTGCCACGAGGCTGGCCGGGCCAAGAACACCTACGGCACCGGCTGCTTCCTGCTGCTCCACACCGGAGAGGAGATCGTGCCCTCCACCCACGGCCTACTCACCACCGTCGCCGCCCAGGTCGCCGGACGGCCGGCCACCTATGCCCTGGAGGGGTCGGTGGCCATGGCCGGGGCGACCGTGCAGTGGCTGCGCGACGAGCTCGGCCTGATCGACGACGCCGCCGAGGTCGAGGCGCTGGCCCGCAGCGTCGACGACAACGGCGACGTCTACCTCGTGCCCGCCTTCTCCGGCCTGTTCGCCCCCCACTGGCGGCCCGACGCCCGGGGGGCGATGGTCGGCCTGACCCGCTTCGCCAACCGGGGGCACCTGGCCCGGGCGGTCCTCGAGTCGACCGCCTTCCAGGTCCACGAGGTGATCGAGGCGATGCGTGCCGACGCCGTCGGCGTCGCCGGGGGAGCGGGCCTCGACCTGGCCGAACTGCGGGTCGACGGCGGCATGGTGGCCAACGAACTGCTCATGCAGTTCCAGGCCGACCTGCTCGACGTCGACGTCGTCCGCCCCGTCGTCGGCGAGGCCACCGTCCTGGGTGCCGCCTACGCCGCCGGGCTGGCCGAGGGCGTCTGGTCCGACGAGGCCGAGGTCCGCGACCGGTGGCAGGAGGGCGGCCGCTGGTCGCCGACCATGCCCGACGCCGAACGCACCCGCCTCACCGACCGCTGGTCCCAGGCCGTCCAGCGAACCCTCGACTGGGCCTAGGGTCCCGGCCGTGACCGGGGCCTTCGAGACGGTTCGGCTGACGCCGGCGATCGGCGCCGAGGTCCACGGCCTCGACCTGGCCGACGGCCTCGACGACGCCACCGCGGACGCCCTCTACGACGCCCTCCTCGAGCACCACGTCCTGGTCCTGCGGGGCGGCCCGCTGGCCCCCGACCAGATGGAGGCCCTCGGCGCCTCGTTCGGCCCGCTCGCCCCCGCCCACCACACCTACCCGAGCCTCGACGGCCACCCGTCCATCACCGTGCTCGACACCGGGCCCGACCAGCCGCCCGACAACGCCGAGTGGCACACCGACCTGAGCTTCCGGCCCGACCGGCCGTTCCTGTCGATCCTCCAGCCGTCGGTCCTGCCGCCCACCGGCGGCGACACCCTGTTCGCCAGCCTGTCCGCCGTCCACGACTCGCTGCTCCCCGGCCTGCGCGCCGACCTGGCCGGCCTCTCCGCGGTCCACGACATGGGGTCGTTCCGCAATCACACGTTCGCCGAGGGCGGCGTGGAGCTGATGAACGAACGCCTCGCCGAGGTCGGCGCCTCGGTGCACCCCATCGTCGACCACCACCCGGTGACCGGCCAGCCGTTCATCCACGTGAACGAGAGCTTCACCACCCACGTGATCGGCATGGCCGTCCCCGAGGGTCGACGCATCCTCACCTACCTGTTCGACACCATCGCCCGCCCCCAGTTCCAGGTGCGGGTGCGGTGGGAGCCCGACGTGGTCGTCCTGTGGGACAACCGGGGCACCCAGCACTACGCCGCCGACGACTACCTGCCGCACCGGCGCGTCATGCACCGGCTCATCGTCACTGCCGACCGGCGTCAGACGGCGTAGCGCCTCCGGGCGTCCTCGTCGAACGTGAACCCGGTCCCGGGCCGGTCCGGGACCACCAGCTCGCCGTCGAGCAGCTCCATCGACTCGGCGAACAGCGGGGCGAACCAGTCGACGTGCTCGACCGACGTGCAGCCCGGCGTGGACGCCGCCACCGACAGGCTGTGCTCGGTGAAGAAGTGGGTCGACACGGGCACCCCGGCCGTGGCCGCCAGCGCACACGCACGGCGCATCTCCGTGTAGCCGCCGACGCGCTGCAGGTCGGGCATGATCACCTCGCACGCCCCGGCCGCGACTACCGCGGCGATCCCGGCCCGGGCGAACACCGTCTCGCCGGTGGCGACCGGGACGCCGCCGTCGGCGCGTACCCGGGCGTGCCCGGCCAGGTCGTCGTAGGCCACGGGCTCCTCCAGCCATGCCACGTCCAGCGGGGCCAGGGCCCGTGCCACCTCGACGGCGTGGTCGACGCCGAAGCCCTGGTTGGCGTCCACGTGGACGGCCACGTCCGGCCCCACGGCCTCGCTCACCGTCCGCACCCGCGCCACGTCGTCGGCCAGGCCCTCGGCCGTGGGCGCCGAGCCGATCCGCACCTTCACGGCCCGGAAGCCGTCGGCCACGAACCGCCGGGCCTCGGCGGCCAGGTCGTCGAGTCCGACCGACAGCCACAGCCCGCTGCTGGCGTACGTCGCCACCCGGTCCCGGCAGGTGCCGAACAGGGCGTGGAGCGGCACGTCGCGGCTGCGGGCGTGGGCGTCCCAGACGGCCACGTCGACGGCGGCGAGCGCCGAGACGGTGATCCCGGCGTGGCCGGTGGGGTTCAGGTCGGCCCACACGTCCTGCCAGATGGCCTCGGCGTCCGCGGTGTCACGGCCCTCCACGAACCGGGCGTAGTCGCGGACCACCTCGTCGAAGGCCCGGATCCGACGGCCGTCCATGGCGAAGGCGAAGCCCTGGCCGACGACCCCGTCGGTCGTGGTCACGTCGACGAGCACGCAACCGACCGAGCGGCTGGCGTGGATCGATGTGGCGATCGGCCGTGGCAGCGGCACGTCGACGACCGTGGTCGTCAGCCGTTCGATGGTGGCCACGGCGGGGAGCAGCGGGGGGCCGAGGGAGGGGAGCGGCGGTCCTACTGGCGGTATGACGGGTCGATCCCGTCCAGCATCCGCTTCAGCGCCGGCCACTCGTGCCTACCGAGCGGGAACTGGTCGTACTGGCGCTTGGACAGCTCCCAGATGTCGGTCGGCCCCGGGTCGATGGGCAGGCCGGTGGCCCGGGCCCGCAGCAGCGTGCGGCATCCCCGGATGAAGTAGTGCATCACCATGAACGCCTCGCCGGCGGTCTCGCCGACGGCCAGGAACCCGTGGTTGCGCATGACCAGCATCCGGTTGCCGTCCATGTTCTTGGCCAGGCGCTCCCGCTCCTCCAGCGTCAGCGACAGCCCCTCCCAGTCGTGGTAGCCGATCTGGCCGTACAGCATCGACGTGTCCTGCACGAGGTGCTCGAAGCCGTCGCGCAGCGCGGTGACCGCCAGGGCATCGGGCACGTGGGCGTGGAAGACGACCTTGTGCTGCGGGAAGTCGTTGTGGATGGCGCCGTGGATCACGAAGCCGGCCGTGTTCACGTCGGCGGGGCCCTCGAGCACCGTCCCCTCGCTGTCGACCTTGATGAGGTTCGACGCCGTGACCTCGCTGTACAGCAGCCCGAACTTGTTGAGGAAGAAGTCGTTCTCGGTGCCCGGGACCCGCATCGTGATGTGATTCCAGACGGTGTCGTCGTAGCCGAAGTGGGCCGACAGCCGGTACATGGCGGCCAGGTCGACCCGGGCCTCCCACTCGGCGCCGCTCATGCTCGACGCGTTGGCGGCGGCGAAGTCGTCGCCGGTGAGCTCGCGGGGCTGGTCGGTCATCGTCGCTCCTCGTGCAGGGTCAGGTCGTTGGCGATCTCGGTGAGTCGGGCGGCCAGCAGGTGCGGGGCCTCGGCGCCGAAGGTCGACTCGGCGGCAGCGTAGGCCTCGGCCACGGCGGCCATGAAGGGAAGTTCGGCGCCGACGTGTCCGGCCATCTCCATGGCCAGGCGCATGTCCTTGGCGGCGTGTGACAACGGGAACGTGGGGTCGTAGGTGCCGGCCACGATCTCGGGGCCGTAGTTGTCGGCCACGTAGCTGCCGCCGGCGCTGTGCCGGATCATCTCCAGCATCCGGGCCGGCTCGACGCCGCCCTTGACGCCCAGCATGAGCGCCTCGACGAGGCAGACGGTCTGCGTGTAGCACAGCGTGACCTGGGCGATCTTGGCCACGTAGCCGGCGCCGTGCGGGCCGAGGTGGTGGATGCGTTCGCCGATGGCGTCGAACAGCGGCATGCAGCGGGCCACCGGTTCGTCGTCGCCGCCCACGAACACCGACAGCGTGCCGGCGGCCGAGCCCTCCGGCCCGCCGGACACGGTGGCGTCGACCAGGTGGACCCCGGCCTCCCGGGCGGGCCCCCGGAGCGACTCGGCGCGGTCCAGGTCGCTGGTCGACGTGTCGACCCAGACGGCGTCCGGCGCCATCGAGGCGAAGAGCTGCTCGCCGACGGAGCCGACCTGGGTGGGGCCGGGGAGCGAGGTGAGGACCACGTCGGCGGCACCCGCAGCCGCCTCGACGGCGTCGACGACGGCGACCCCGGTGGCGGCGGCCGTGGAGCACTGGTCGGCGCCGAGGTCGAAGCCGGAGACGTCGTGGCCGGCGGCGACCAGGTTGGCGGCCATGGGCCCACCCATGTGGCCGAGCCCGATCACGAGGACGTGCACGTGGGCCTCCCCGAGGTCTTCCACGACTGAACGAACGTCCAGTACGCTACCGCCGTTCACCGATCGAGCCGGACCGGCACGACCCGGAGGCCCGCCATGCCCGAGGCACCCCATGTCTGAGAGGCCGCATGTCTGAGAACAGGTCCGAGGCGTACCTCGGCATCGCCAACAGCGACTACCAGCCGCCCGTCCCCATCGAGGCGCCCGCCGTGTTCTCGTGGCCGCCCCGACCCGGCGCCGCGGTGGCGTGGATCCTGCGGATGATCACCTACCCGTGGGTGGCCTTTTACTTCGTCCTGTCGCTGGTCATCTGGCAGTGGTTCCTCCCGTCGGAGGCGACGATGGCCGACCTCCACATCGGCTGGATCGCCCAGATCTGGGTCCGGAACCTGCTCCTCGTCGGCGGCATCGCCGGCGGCCTCCACTGGTGGCTCTACGTCAGGCGCGCCCAGGGCGACGAGTTCAAGTTCAACCGCCGCTGGCCGGGCGACGGCGCCAAGTTCACCTTCGGCAACCAGACCCGCGACAACGCCTTCTGGACGATGACCAGCGGTGTCGGCTTCCTGACCGCCTACGAGTGCCTCACCCACTGGGCGTACGCCAGCGGCCTGGTCGACCGTCCGGACTGGGCGTCGAACCCGGTGGTCGTGCTCCTGTCGGCCACCCTCGGGGTGGTGTGGCTGTCGACGGCCCACTTCTGGCTGAACCACCGGCTCATCCACTCGGTGCCCCTTTACCGGACCGTCCACGCACTCCACCACCGCAACCCCAACCCGGGCCCGTGGACGGGCATCTCGATGCACCCCCTCGAGCACCTCGTCTACTTCTCGGGCTTCCTGGTGTTCCTGGTGGTCCCGGTGCACCCGCTGGTGGTCCTGATGTTCGTCATGTACGACGGCCCCGGTCCGGCGCCCTCGCACAGCGGCTTCGACCGGGTCCGGTTCGGGCGCATCACCGTCTCCGCCGGCGACCTGTTCCACCAGCTCCACCACCGGTACTTCGAGGTCAACTACGGCAACACCCAGATGCCGATCGACCGGTGGACCGGCACGTGGCACGACGGCACCAAGGTCGCCCACGAACGCCTCAAAGGCCGCCAGCGCGCCGACCAGGCGTCCTGAGGCTGATTGCCTCCGGGGCGGCCTCCGCGACGGCCTCCCCGGTGACGACCCGGGCGCCGATCTGCGCCACGCTCGGGGCATGACGGACACCGCCACCCCCGGGCCCACGTCGCAGGCCGACCAGGTCATCGGCCGTACCACCAGCGAGTCCACCCCGTGGTGGCCCGAGCCGGTCCTCCCGGCCGCCGGCACCCCCAACGTGGTCGTCGTGCTGCTCGACGACACCGGCTTCGCCCACCTCGGCTGCTACGGCGGCCTCGTCGACACCCCCAACTACGACCGCCTGGCGGCCCGCGGCCTGCGCTACACCAACTTCCACACCACGGCGCTGTGCTCGCCGACCCGGGCCTGCCTGCTGACCGGTCGCAACCACCACTCGGTGGGCATGCGGGCGCTCTCGAACTTCGACACCGGCTACCCGAACATGCGAGGCCGCATCGCCCGGTCGGCGGGGACCATGGCCGAGATGCTCCGCGAGGACGGCTTCGCCACGTGGGCGGTCGGCAAGTGGCACCTCACCCCGATGCGGGAGGCGTCGGCCGTCGGACCGTTCGGCGACTGGCCGCTGCAGCGGGGCTTCGACCGCTACTACGGCTTCATGCAGGGCGAGACCGACCAGTTCCACCCCGAGCTGTACGAGGACAACCGCCTCGTCGACCAGCCCCGCACGCCCGAGGAGGGGTACCACGTCACCGAGGACCTCGTCGACCACGCCATCGACCTGGTGCGCACCCAGCACACGATGGTCCCCGAACGGCCCTTCTTCCTGTACCTCGCCTTCGGCGCCACCCACGCCCCGCACCAGGCGCCCGACGACTACCTGCAGAAGTGGCGGGGCCGGTTCGACGAGGGCTGGGACGTCGCCCGCCAACGCGTCTACGAGAACCAGCTGGCCATGGGCGTCATCCCGCCCGGCACCGACCTGGCGCCCCGCAACCCCGGCGTCGAGGCCTGGGACGACCTGTCGTCCGACGAGCAGGCGCTGGCGTGCCGCCTCCAGGAGGCATTCGCCGCCATGCTCGACCACACCGACGCCCAACTCGGCCGCCTCCTCGACGAGCTCGACGCCCTCGGCATCGCCGATGACACCATCGTCGTCGCCCTCAGCGACAACGGCGCCTCCCAGGAGGGGCGGGCCACCGGCATCCTCGACACGTTCCGCCACTTCAACGGCGTCGACCAACCCGTGGACGAGGCCGTCGCCCGGCTCGACGAGATCGGCACCCGCACCAGCAACACGAACTACCCGTGGGGCTGGGCGCAGGTCGGCAACTCGCCGGGCAAGCGCTACAAGCAGAACACCCACTCGGGCGGCGTGCGCGACCCGCTCATCATCTCGTGGCCGGCGGGTATCGACCCTGCCGCCAACGGGCAGGTCCGCACCCAGTTCCACCACGTCGTGGACCTGGCGCCCACCCTGCTGGATCTCGTCGGCTCGGCCGCCCCGGCGACCATCAACGGCATCGAGCAGCAGCCCATCGAGGGCACCAGCCTCGCCTACACGTTCGACCCGCAGGCCGACGACGCCTCGGCGGTGCCCAGCCGCAAGGGCCGGCAGTACTTCGAGATGCAGGGCCACCGCGGCATCTGGGCCGACGGCTGGAAGGCCGTCGCCTTCCACCGGTTCGGCACCAGCCTCGACGACGACGTGTGGGAGCTGTACCACCTCGACGAGGACTTCTCCGAGTGCCACGACCTGGCCGACGAGCAGCCCGACCGTCTCGCCGCCATGGTCGAGATGTTCTGGGAGGAGGCCGACCGCTACGGCGTGCTCCCGATCATGGACGGCGGCGGGAACCTCTCGGGCGCCGCCGGCGGCGGGCTGTTCAGCGGGCACGCCACGGCGGGCACGCCCCGCAACCGCGACGCCTTCGTGTACATGCCGCCCACGCCCCGGGTCCCGCCCGACGCCGGGCCGGCGCTGGGGTCGCGCAACTGGGAGGCCGCCGTCCACGTGGACCGGCCCACCGGCACCGAGGCCGGCGTGTTGTTCGCCTTCGGGACGGTCAACAACGGCCTCGTGGCCTACGTCGACGACGACGGCCACCTCGTCTACGACCACAACGCCTACGCCGACCACACCGTGGTCCGGTCGCCCGAGCCGGTGCCCGCCGGCGCCAGCGTCCTGACCGTCCAGCAGCAGCGGGTGAAGCGCGGTCCCGGCCGGGCCCGCCTGCTGGTCGACGGCGCCGTCGTGACCGAGGTGCTGATCCCGGTGGTGCCGGTGATGATCTCGCCGATCGGACTCGACCTGGGTCGCAACCCGACCGGCGTCAGCGGCGCCTACGAGGCCCCGTATGCGTTCGCCGGGCGGATCGACCGGGTCGAGATCGCCACCGAGCGGGCCTTCCGGCCCGATGAAGAGGACGCCATCGAGCTGGCCGCCGCGGAGCGCATGCAATGAGAGGGCAGGCAGTGAGCGACTTCGACCCCCGGGGCGACGGCCGGACCGGCAGGGGAGAGGACGCCTGATGGCGTCCGCCGAGGGCCGCAACGCCGAGACCATCGAGCTGCTCCAGGCGCTCATCCGCAACGAGTGCGTGGGCGACGGCACGCCGGAGTCGGGCCAGGAGGTCCGCAACGCCGACCTGCTCGCCGGCTTCCTGGAGGGCACGGGGCTCGACCTGCAGCGCTACGAACCGACCCCGGGGCGCACCTCTCTGGTGGCCCGCATCGAGGGTTCCGACCCCGACGCGCCGTCGCTGTGCCTGATGGGCCACACCGACGTGGTGCCCGTCAACCCCGACGGCTGGAGCCGCGACCCGTTCGGCGGCGAGCTGGTCGACGGCGAGGTGTGGGGCCGTGGCGCCGTCGACATGCTGAACCTCGTCGCCTCCCAGGCGGTGGCCTTCCGCACGCTGGCCGACCAGGGCTTCCGACCCCGGGGCGACCTCGTCTTCTTCGCCGTGGCCGACGAGGAGGCCGGCAGCGTCCACGGCGCACAGTGGATGGCCGACAACGCCTGGGACGCCATCGCAGCCGACTTCGTCCTCACCGAGAACGGGGGCCTCCATTCGGGCGACGAGTCGGCGCCGGCCATCGGCGTGAACGTGGCCGAGAAGGGCGTGGCGTGGCGTCGCCTCACCCTGCGCGGCACGCCCGGCCACGGCTCCATGCCGTACCGCTCCGACAACGCGCTGGTGAAGGCCGCCGCCGCCGTCCAGCGCCTGGCCGACTACTCGCCCGACCCCCGCTTCCACGAGACGTGGCGGGCCCAGGTTGAGACCATGGACATACCCGACGAGGCCCGGGCCCAGCTCCTCGACGAGGACCGGATCGACGACTACCTGTCCGACCTGCCCCGACGTCCGTCGGTCGACGGCCTGGCCGCGCACCTGCACGCCTGCACCCACACGACCATGTCGCCGAACGTGGCCGTCGGGCCCCGCAAGACCAACACCATCCCGGACACCGTCGTCCTCGACGTCGACATCCGGACCATGCCCGGCGACGACACCGACGAGGTCGCCGCCCACCTCCGCGATGCCCTCGGCGACCTCGCCGACGAGGTGGAGGTCGAGGTCCTGCTGGACGACGCGGCGTCGTCGAGCCGGACCGACACCGCCCTGTGGGACTCGCTCGAACGGGCCGTCACCAAGCCGTTCCCGACCGCCCGCCTGAACCCGCAGTTCATCGTCGGCTTCACCGACTCGCGCATCTACCGCAGGATGGGATCGGTGTCCTACGGGGCCGGCCTGATGAGCCCGTCGCTCGGCGTCGGCGAGTACTCCCAGCGCTTCCACGGCAACGACGAACGCATCGACGTCGAGTCGCTGCGCCTCACCACCGAGATGTACCTCGACGTCTGCCGGGACCTCCTCGGATGACCGCTACCAACCACCTCGACGCCGAGACGACGCTGCGCCCGCTCGGCGACGGTCGCTACGCCGTCGACGTCAGCGACCGCTGGAACATCGGCGACAACCCCAACGGCGGGTACCTGACCGCCATCGCCATCCGTGCGCTGCGCGACCTCGGCCCCCACCAGGACCCGATGTCGGTGACCACCCACTTCCTGCGCCCCGGATCCGGCGGACAGCCCGGCGAGGTCCGCACCGAGCTGGTCCGCCAGGGCCGCTCGGTGACCACGGCGAGGGCCACGCTCACCCAGGGCGGCAAGGACCGCATCGAGGTGGTCGCGGCGATGGGCGACCTGTCGGGGGCGTCCGGCCACGACGTCGACATGACGATCCCGGCGCCACCCGACATGCCGCCGGTGGCCGACTGCGTGGCCCGCGACACCCTCGAGCAGGGCGTGAGCCTGTTCATCGCCGAACGCATCGACCTGCGCGTCGACCCGGCCATGTCCACGGCCGGCGGATCGGAGGCCGCCGAGATGCGGGCCTGGATCCGCTGCGTCGACGAGCGCACGCCCGACACCCTGTCGGCCGTGCTGTTCTCCGACGCCTTCGCCCCGTCGATCTTCACCCGCCTCGGCCGGGTCGGATGGGTGCCCACCATCGAGTTGACCGTGCACGTGCGACGCCGTCCCGCTCCGGGTTGGATGATCGGCCGCTTCGTCACCGAGGACCTCCACGACGGACGCCTCATCGAGGACGGGTGGTTGTGGGATTCAGAGGGCGCGCTCGTGGCCCGGTCCCGCCAGCTCGCCATGCTCCTGCCCGGCGCCGACACCGGCGCCTGAGGGACGGGGTGACGATGACGCACGACCTGGTGGTGGCCGGCGGCCGCCTCGTGGACCCCGCCAACGACGTCGACGCCATCCGGCACCTCGGCATCGACGACGGGATCGTCACCGCCGTGTCGACCGAACCGCTCGACGGCCGCGACGTGATCGACGCCACCGGCCGGGTGGTGTGCCCCGGATTCGTCGACCTCCACACCCACACGCCCACCGACCTCGGCGCCTACCTGGCCGCCCGCTCCGGCATCACCACCGCCCTCGAGTTGGAGGCCGGCGCCTATCCGACGGGCGCCTACGGCCTCGACCAGGTGGGGCGGTCGCCGATCCACTTCGGCGCGTCGACGGGTCACTTCGCCGTGCGGGCCAAGGTCATCGAGGACGCGGATGAGCCGTGCATGGTCCACTCCGGGCGGATGTTCCGGGCCGGCAAGGGTTTCGTCGTGCCCGGCGACGGCGAGCAACTTGCCAAGATGGCCCGCCGCCTCCACGAGGGCCTCGACGCCGGCGGCCTCGGCATCGGCCTCCTGCTCGACTACATGAGCCGGGCCGTCGAGCCTGACGAGCTCCGGATGCTCGGCGAGGTGGCGGCGGAGCGCTCCGCTCCCATCTGGGTCCACGTGCGACGCGGCGCGGCGGGCGACCCGTTCGGCCTCGACGAGATGCTGGACCTGTCGCTGGAGACGGGCGCCCCGGTCCACGTGTGCCACATCAACGCCAGCGCCATGGGCGCCATCGACGAGTGGCTGCGGCGGATCGAGGCCGCCAACGCCGCCGGCGCGGATGTCACCTACGAGATGTTCGTCCACACCGCCGGCTCCACCGGGATCGGCGTGCACGCCTTCCGCACCGACTGGCAGGAACGGTTCGCCATCACCCATGGGGACATCCAGCTGGCCGCCACCGGTGAGTGGCTGACCGAGGAGTCGTTCACCCGCATCCAGGAGGCCGACCGCAGCACCACGGTGATCCACCACTACATGAAGGAGGAGTGGATCCGCCGGGGCCTCGTGGCCGACGACATGATCATCGCCACCGACGCCATGCCGTGCTTCGACCTGGAGACGAAGTCGGTACCCAACGGGGCGGGCACCCATGCCCGGATCCTCGGTCGCTATGTCCGCGACGAGGAGCTGGTGACCCTGTCGGATGCGGTGGCCAAGATGGCCTGGTACCCGGCCCGGCGCCTCGAGGGCATCGCCCCACACTTCGCCCGCAAGGGCCGGCTCGGCGTGGGTTGCGACGCCGACCTGATGGTGTTCGACGCCGCCACCGTGGAGGACCGGGCCACCTACCTGGAGCCCTACCTCGAGGCCGTGGGAGTCGACCACGTGGTGGTGGCCGGCACGCCGGTCATCCGGGACGGCGAGTTCGGCGAGGCTCGCCCCGGCCGGCGCCAGCTCTCCTCAGGCCCCGTCGACGACTGACGAGGCCGGGCGGGTCAGGTCCCGGTCCACTCCGGGGCGCGCTTCTCGGCGAAGGCCCGCGGGCCCTCCTTGGCGTCGTTCGAGCCCCACACCGACTTCATGAACGGCTTCTGGGCCTCTCGGAGCTCGTCCTCGGTCGCCCCCTGGGTGGCCCGGATCAACTTCTTGGAGGCGGCCACGGCCAGGGGGGCGTTGCGGGCGATCCGCTCGGCCAGGGCGATGGCCTCGTCGAGCGCTCGGCCCTTGGCGGTGAGGCGCGAGACCAGGCCCCGCTCGGCCGCCTCGTCGGCGGTGATCGGGTCGCCGGTGACGGCCATCTCCATGGCCTTGGCGTAGCCGACCCGGCTGGGCAGGCGGAACAGCCCGGCACCGGCGGCGAACAGGCCCACGCCGACCTCCGGGATGCCCAGCTTGGCGCCCTCGGCGGCCACCAGCAGGTCGCACGACAGGGCCAACTCGAGGCCGCCCGCCAGGGCGAAGCCCTCGATGGCGGCGATCAGCGGCTTCTCGGCACCGTTGCTGACGAACTCCAGCATCGGGCCGATGTCCTCGCCACGCGAGAACGCCTTGAGGTCCATGCCCGAGCAGAAGCCCTTGCCGGCGCCGGTGAGGACCCCGGCGGTGAGGCCCGGATCGTCGTTGAGCTCGTTCACGGCGGCCCACAGGCCCCCGGAGAGGTCGCCGTTGATGGCGTTCATGGCCTCGGGCCGGTTCAGGGTGATGACGAGCACGCGGTCCCGTCGTTCGGTCAGGACCGCGGAGGTCGCGTCGTCGCTCATGTCTCGTCTTGCTCTCTGCCGGTGGGTGGCTGGGCTACTTGGGGGGCATCCGGATGCCGCCGTCGACCCGGACCACCTCGCCGTTCATGTACGGGTTGGTCAGCAGGTCCATGACCATGAAGGCCAGCTCCTCGCCGCTACCGAGCCGCTTGGGGAACAGCACCGACTGGCCGAGGTGCGCCTTGAAGGCGTCGGACTGCTCGCCCTCGCCGTAGATGGGCGTGTCGATGAGCCCTGGGGCGATGGTGTTGACCCGCACGCCGACGGCGGACAGGTCGCGGGCGATGGGCAGCGTCATGCCGACGATGCCGCCCTTGGACGCCGAGTAGGCGGCCTGACCGATCTGGCCGTCGAAGGCCGCCACCGACGCCATGTTCACGATGGCGCCCCGGTGTCCGTCCTCGTCCAGCGGCTCGGTCTTCGCCATGGCACCGGCGGCCCGGCTCAGCATGTTGAACGAGCCGATCAGGTTGACCCGGATCACGAACTCGAAGTGCTTGAGCTCCATTGGCTCGTTGTCGCGGTTGATGGTGCGGCCCGGGTGGCCGAGGCCGGCCGAGTTCACGAGCGCCCGCAGCGGGCCCATCTCCGAGGCCGCGGCCACCGCCGTGTCGGCGTCCTCGGTGCTGGTCACGTCGCACTTCACGAACAGGCCGCCCAGCTCGGAGGCCACGGCCTGGCCGCGCTCCTCGTTCAGGTCGGCGATGACGACGCGGCTGCCGGCGGCGGCGAGCTGGCGGGCGCTGGCCTCGCCGATGCCGGACGCACCGCCGGTGACGAGCGACGAGCTGCCGTCCAGGTTCACTCGGGGCATGGGGTTCCTCCTGTGGGGGGATTCGATCGTTCGAGGGGGCTGGGGGATGCGGTGTGAGTGGCCGGTCAGCCGTTGGGGAGCAGCACGGTGCGGGCCTCTGCGCCAGCCTTCAGGCCGTCGAGGGCGCCCTGGAGGCCGTCCAGCCCGGCGGTGTGCGACACCAGCTCGTCCAGCTTGAACCGGCCCTTGAGGTACAGGTCGGCGAGGAGCCGGAAGTCCCGGCGGGGCTTGCCGCCGCCGGCCCGGATGCCCATCAGGTTCTTGTTCTGGTGGAGGGCCTGGAACGGGTAGGTGACGGTGGCCGTCAGGTCGGGGACGCCGACGGCGCAGATGTTGCCGCCCGCCTTGGTCATGGGCAGGCAGTCGGCCAGCAGTTTGGTGCTGCCGACCACCTCGAAGGCATGGTCGACCCCGCCGCCGCTGAGCTGCTGGACGGCGGCCACCGAGTCGAAGTCGTCGCCGTCGACGAGCACGAAGTCGGTGGCGCCGAACTCGACGGCCAGGCGCTCCTTGGAGGCGGCCCGGTCCACGGCGATGATCTGCGAGGCGCCGCTGAGGTGCGCCGCCTGGATGACGTTGAGGCCGACGCCGCCGGCGCCGATCACCACGCAGGTGTCGCCGATCCCGAGGCGGGCCCGGTTGAACACCGCGCCGGCACCGGTCATCACGCCGCAGCCGATCAGCGCGGCCGAGGCGAGCGGCACCTCCTTCGGGATGGGCACGGCCTGGTTCTCGTGGACGATCGTCTCCTGGGCGAAGGCGCCGAGGTTGGCGAAGCCCCACAGCTGCTGCTCGCCCTCGACGTGCGTGTACCGCAGGCCGCCGAAGCCGCAGTTGCCGGGGTCGCCGCCCTCGCAGGTCGGGCAGTGGCCGCAGTTGCCGAAGGTCGACAGCACGACGTGGTCGCCGACCTCGCAGTAGGTGACGGCCGAGCCGACCTCGGCGACGATGCCGGCCGCCTCGTGGCCCGGCACCAGCGGGGTGGGCATGTAGTACTTGCCGTGGATGCAGCTCAGGTCGCTACCGCACACGCCGGCGGCCATGACCTGCACCCGCACCTGGCGGGGGTCGAGGCCGGTGGCGTGCTCGAGGTCGTCGGAGAGCCGGACGTGCTCTTCGCCGTCACCTTCCTGGATGAGTCCCTGCATGGTGGTGTGCTCCGTTCCGTCGACCGGCCGGTCCCTCGCGGTCGGTCGCCTGCATCTTCCCGTGCGTCGCTCCCGGGAGCCAATGCGCAGGGTGTGACATCGGTGGCCGGGTGGGCGGCGTGTCCGCCCCCTACCGGCGGCGGGTCAGCCCTCCAGTGACGCCCAGAAGGCGACCAGGTGGTCGGCGGCCTCGGCCGGTCGCTCGCACATCCACCAGTGGCCGGCGCCCTCCATGGTGGCCAGCCGGGCGCCCAGCACGGGGGCCGTCTCCGCGCCGAAGCCGACGAAGGGGTCCGCGGTGGCGTCCAGGGTCAGGCCGGGCGGCAGGTCGGCGGCGGCGAGTCGGGCCCCCAGCTCGGCCAGCGCCGGCTGGATGGCCGACCGGTACAGGGGGAGGACGCAGTCCGCCATGCCGTCGGGTGCGTCGACCGACGACTCCGCCGCCTGCTGGTCCATGCCCAGGCCGGTCATCATGGCGACCCGGTCGTCGCGGGGCATCGCGGCCCGCATCGCCATGGCCTGCTCGCCGGCCTCGGGGGTCTGCCAGATCTGCGCGTTGTCGTGCCAGACGTAGTCGGGGTGCAGCAGGCCCACGCAGTCGCAGGCCCACGACCGCACCAGGTCGGGTCGGACGTCCAGCACGCCGAAGACGTGCCCGGCGCCCCAGTCGTGCCCCACCAGGTCGACGGGCCCGCCGGCCGTGGCCGCCAGGGCCTCCACCTCGGCCACCAGCCAGTCCCGGTACTCGGTGCTGGTCGCACCCCAGCCGTCGGGGACGGGGGCGCCGAACCCGGGTGGCGACAGCAGGACCATGCCGTCGACGCCCCGGTTGGCCAGCTCGCCGACCAGGGCCGACCAGACGGCGTCGGTCTCCGGGTTGCCGTGGACGAAGGCGATGGTCATGGGAACTCCCTTGGTTCAGCCCCGTTCGGGGAGGTCATACTCGGCCATGTAGTAAGCGGCGTGCTCGTCGTGCACGGTCAGCGTCACGGGGTCCTCCACCCGCCCGACCGGTCGCACCCCGGTGCCGACGATGTCGGTGGCGTCGTCGCCCAGCTCGATCCGGGCCGCCTCCACGATGGCCAGGAGCCGTTCGACGACGTCGGGGTGCTCGTCGACGAGGTCCTTCCGCTCGCCGACGTCGGCCTCCAGGTCGTACAGGCGCACCTTCTCGACGTTCCACTTGCGGACGTGCAGCTTCCACCGGCCGAGCCGCACCGCCTCGACGTTCCCGCCCAGGATCGACAGGAACGGGGCCTCGTCGAGCGTCCCGTCGCCGTCCAGCAGGGGCCCGAGGTCGCGGCCGTCGAGCGTCCGATCGGTCGGGACGTCCACGCCGCACCAGCCGGCGATCGTGGGGTAAAGGTCCATGGCGTTGGCGACGTCGCCCACCACCTGCCCGGCGGGGATGCGTCCCGGCCAGCGCACGATGCACGGCACCCGCTGGCCGCCCTCCCACGTCGACCCCTTCGATCCCCGCAGCGGCCCGTTGCTGCCGCCGCCGTCGCGGGTCAGCGCCCCGTTGTCGCTGGTGAACACGACCACCGTGTCCTCGTCGAGGCCGAGTGCCCGCAGCTCGCGCAGCAGCACGTCGGTCGACCAGTCGATGCAGTGCACCGCGGCGCCGTAGCGGCCGTTGCGCGACTCGCGCACGAACCGGGTCTGCACGTAGATGGGCAGGTGGACGTACAGGTGGGCCAGGTAGAGGAAGAACGGCCGGTCGCGGTTGGCCCGCAGGAACCGCACGGCGTCGGTCACGTACCGCTCGGTGAGCGCCGCCTGGTCGGGCTGCTCGGCGACGACGTCTTCGTCGAGCATCAGCGGCAGCGGCGGGCGCGGCTCCAGCATCGGCGCGTCGTCGGGGAGCGGCGTGCCGAGCGCCTCCATGATCTCCCGGTACGGCCGGCCCTCCTCGGGGAAGGCCTGGATGCCCATGTCGTTGCTGTAGGGCAGGCCGAACCAGCCGTCGAAGCCGTGGCGGGTGGGGAGGAACTCGGGCTGGTCGCCGCAGTGCCACTTGCCGATGATCCGGGTGACATAGCCGGCGTCCTGGAGGAGGCGGGCGATGGTGACCTCGTCGGGATGGAGGCCCTGGGCCTGCCCGGGGAACAGCACCGGGGCGTTGTCGATGCTGCGTCCGCCGAAGCCGACCCGCAGGGGGTAGCTGCCGGTGAGCATGGCGGCCCGGGACGGCGAGCAGACCGGCGACGCCATCGAGAAGTCGGTGAGGCGGGCGCCCTCGGCGGCCATGCGGTCCAGCGCCGGGGTGTCGTGCTGGGTGGATCCGTAGCACGACAGGTCGCCGTAGCCGAGGTCGTCGCAGTTGATCAGGATGACGTTGGGGCGTCGGGCGGAGCTGACCACGGGGCGATCTTCGTGGAGCCGGCCGACCGGTGCCGAACCCGGGGGGCCTCGCCGCTACGGTCGCCGGCATGGCAGAGAACGAGGGAAGCAGCCAGAAGGTCCAGATGGAGTGGGAGACCCCGTCGCACGACGAGATCATCGAGATCTCCCGTGGCCACGTGGCCGGGATGGAGATGACTGACGACGACGCCGTGTGGTGCGTGGCCGGCATGCACCACGTCCTGCTGCACACCATCGGCCGGCGGTCCGGCAACGAGCACAAGGTGGCGTTGCCGTACTGGCGTGACCTCGACGGGCACCGGATCGTGATCGGCTCGTTCGCCGGCGCCACGAAGGACCCGTCGTGGGTGCTGAACCTGCGCGACCGCGACGCCAACCCCCGGGTGAAGGTCCGGGTGCAGGACGGCATGTTCTGGTCGGAGCACGAGGTGCTGGACGCCGGCCCCGAGCGTGACGCCCTGTGGGCGGCGATGCTCGAGGACCGGGCGTGGTACGCCGACTACCAGGCGAAGACCGACCGGGTGATCCCCCTGGTCCGCCTCACCGAGACCGAGGCCATCGTCGACTGACCGGCGGGCCGCCGGCGCCGGGGCCTCAGGCCAGGCGGCCCGGCGAGACCCGGATGGGCGACCCGTCGGGCTCGGGCCCGTCGGGATCGAAGGACGGCGGGGTGCCCTGCACGGTGACCCGGTGGCCGGACCGTTCGTGCGGCCAGTAGTCCCAGATGGCGAAGTGCTGGACCCGGCGGTTGTCCCACAGCAGGACGTCGTAAGGGTCCCAGCGGTGCCGGATCTGGAACTCGGGGCGGGTGCAGTGCTCGTGGAGGCGGTCCAGCAGGGCGGTGCCCTCGGCTTCGTCCATGCCCTCGATGGAGACGGTGAACGACGGGTTCACGAACAGGCTGCGGCGGCCCGTCTCGGGGTGGGTGCGGACCACCGGGTGGATGGCCCACGGGGTGTCGATGGCAGCGTCGTCAGCGCCCCGGTCGGCGTACCGACCCGGGTACACGTGCTCCGACGCGTGGACGGCCTCGAGGTCCCGGAGTCGGGCCCGGTCGGCGGGGTCCAGGGTGGCGTAGGCCGCCTCCATGTCGGCGAACAGCGTGTCGCCCCCACCGCAGTCGGGCAGCAGCCGGACCTGGAGCATGGTGGCCGACGGGGGCTCGACGTCGCAGGACACGTCGGAGTGCCAGCCGTTGCCGTTGGAGATGGGCGAGTCGCGGTGGGTGCGGATCACGAACACCGCCGCGTTCTCGTGCTCGGCGGGGGCCGCCGGGTGCTCGTGGAGCGGCCCGAGGCGGCGGGCGAAGTCGATCTGCACGTCGGCGGGCATCGGCGACTGGCCCTTGAAGGCGAGCACGCCGTGGTCGAGCCACGCGGCGTGCACGGCGGCGAAGGTGGCATCGTCGATGCCGGCGGCCAGGTCGACGCCGTGGACCTCGGCGCCGAACACCGGCGAGACCGGCCGGACGTCGATGCCGGTCATGGCCGGCCCGCCGCGGCGTGGTCGACCCGCACCGTCCAGATGGCGCCACCGCCCACGCCGACGGTCTCGGCCAGGCTGGAGCCCGGTGCCGTCACGCAGTGGAGGGTGCGGCCGTCGTCGCCGCCGAGCATGCAGGCGTAGGTCAACTGCGGGCCTCCGTGGTCGGGCATGGTGATCCGGTCGGTGACCTCGCCGCCTTCGACGACCCGGACCACGTGGTCCTTGCTGGCGTTCGCGATCCAGATGCCGCCGGCCTCGTCCAGGCAGCAGCCGTCGGGCCGGACGCCGGGCGTCTCGGCCCAGACGCGGCGGCCGTCGAGGCGGCCGTCGGGCCCGATGTCGAAGGCGGTCATCCGCGATCCGAAGGTCTCGCCGACGATGAGGGTGCGTCCGTCGGGCGTGATGACCGAGCCGTTGGGGAAGGCCAGGTCGCCGGGGCCGGCCTCGACGGTGCCGTCGGGGCGGATGATGGCCAGCGTGGCCGGCGTCGGGTTGGACCGGTCGCCCTCGAGGTCGAAGCCGAAGTTGCCGACGTAGGCGGTGCCGTCGGCGGCGACGACCATGTCGTTGCAGTGCCAGGTGGCGATGTGCGATAGGTCGGCGTGGACGCTGGCCTCGCCGTCGTGGACCCGCCACACCCGTCGGGCCAGCATGGCCACCACGAGCAGGTCGCCGTCGGGCAGCCAGCCGAGCCCGGACGGCCGTTCGTCGCCGGTGTCGAGCATCGTCTCCCGGTTCCCGTCGGCGTCGACGGCGTACACCCGGTGGTGGTGGAAGTCGCTGTACCAGAGGCGCCCGTCGTGCCAGCGCGGCCCCTCGCCGAAGTCCAGCCCGTCGACGAGCAGCGAGATCTCGGGTTGGGGCGGGGCCACGGGTCCTCCGGTGGTCGGAACGGGCCCGAACATAGGTCGGACACGGCCCGTTCGCGGCCTCGGACCTAGGGTCGGCCGGTGATGGCCAGCGGGCAGGGGTTCCGGTCGTTGGCGCCCTACGTCTGGCCGATCTACGGCCCGTGGATGGCGGCCAGCCTCGGCATGAGCATCCTGCTCGTCGCCCTGCCCATCGTGATGGTCGACGAGGGCCACGGGTACGGCGTGGCCGCCCTGGTCGCCGGTGCGGGAGGTGCCGGGGCGGCCATCGGCGCGCTGCCGACCGGATGGTCGACGGACCGCTGGGGCCCGGCCCGGGTCGGGGTGGGGGCGCTGACGCTGATGGTGGCCGCGGCGGTGGTGATGGCGACCACGCTGGAGCCGGTGGTCCTGGGGCTCGGCCACCTCGTGTTCGGCGCCGGGTCGTTGGGGGTGATGCTGTCGCGGCAGGCCGACCTGACGCCGCGGATCCCGGTCACCCTGCGGGGCCGGGCCATGTCGCTGATGGGCGGGTCGATGCGGTTCTCGGTGTTCCTCGGGACGGCCATCGGCGGCGTGCTCGTGGACGTCGTCGGGGCCCGCTGGACGTTCGTGGCCGCCGGGCTCGGCGCGGCCATCGGGATCCCCGCCGTGCTGCCCGGTGCCCGACGCCCGGAGGCCGAGGTGGCGCCCGTCGGCGCCGGCGGGCCGGGCCTGTGGGCGGTGGTCCGACGCAACCGCCGCGGCCTGCTCCACGCCGGCCTGTTCGGGATGTCGTCGATGACGACCAGGGAGGGGCGCGTGGTGCTCCTGCCGCTGGTGGGCGTGGCCCTGGACCTGCGGCCATCGACCATCGGCCTGCTGGTGGCCGCCGGGTACGGCGCCGACCTGCTCCTGTTCCCGGTCTCGGGGTCGATCATGGACCGGTTCGGCCGGCGGGCGGCGATGATCCCGGCCTATGGGCTGCTGGCCGTGGGCCTGCTCTGCCTGGTGGCGGCCGACTCGGCGACCGGGGTGCTGCTGGCCGGGCTGGTCATGGGCCTCGGCAACGGCCTCAGCTCCGGCTCGTTGTTCACCCTCAGCAGCGACGTGGCGCCGGCCGAGGGCACGGCGTCGTTCCTGGCCGCGGCGTCGCTGCTGACCGACGGCGGCCGGGTGCTCGGGCCCCTGGTGGTCGGCGTCGTCGCGGAGCGGTGGGGCCTGGACACCGCCGCGGTGGTCCTGGCGTGCGTGATGGCCGCCGGCCTGCTGTGGCTGGGCCTGGTGGTCGGCGAGACGGGGGAGGGGGAGGGCGCATGACCGCGCACGGTCCGGTCCTGGTGGCCGGTGGCGGCATCGGCGGGCTGGTGGCGGCCCTGTGCCTGCACCGCGACGGCCACGACGTCACGGTGTTCGAGGCCGTCGCCGAGCCGCGGGAGCTGGGCGTGGGCATCAACCTGCTGCCGCACTCGGTGCGGGTCCTCGACGACCTGGGCCTGGCCGGCACGTTGGCCGCCGAGGGCGTCGAGACCGCCGAGCTGCGGTTCTGCTCCGACGATGGCGTCCTGATCTGGTCGGAGCCGCGGGGCGTCGCCGCCGGGAACCCGTGGCCGCAGGTGTCGATCCATCGGGGACGCCTCCAGATGGTGCTGTTCGACGCCGTCCGGTCGACCCTCGGTCCCGAGCGGGTCCGGACCGGGCACCGCCTCGCCTCGCTCGACCCGGACGACGACGGGGTGACGGCCCGGTTCGTGGACCGTGCCGGCGCCGAGGTGGGCGTGGAGCGGGGCGCCGTGCTGGTCGGCTGCGACGGCCTGCACTCGGCGGTGCGGCGTCACCTCGTGGGTGACGACGACCCACTCCACCACGCCGGCCTGGTGCTGTGGCGCGGCGCCGTCGAGCTGCCGCCCTACCTGGACGGGCGCACCATGTTCATGGCCGGCCACGACCGGCAGAAGGCCGTCGTCTACCCGATCCGCGGGCCGAAGCAACCGGGCGGCACGGTCCTCGTCAACTGGGTGGCCGAGCGACCCATGGAGGTCGACGTGGCCGACGCCGACTGGAACGCCCCGGTCGACCCGGCCGGGATCGCCCCGTGGTTCGACGCCTGGGACTTCGGGTGGATCCACGTCGGCGAGGTGATCGCGGCGACCGACGTGGCCTACGAGTTCCCGATGGTCGACCGCCACCCCCTCGAGCGGTGGAGCCATGGGCGGGTCACGCTGCTGGGCGACGCCGCCCACCCGATGCGGCCAAACGGCAGCAACGGGGCCAGCCAGGCCATCCTCGACGGCGAGGCGCTGGCCACGGCGCTCACCGCGCACCCGGACCCCGTCGCCGCCCTGGCTGCCTACGAGGACGGGCGGCGTGACCCGACCAGCCGCCTGGTGCTCGCCAACCGGCAGGCCGGGCCGGAGCGGGTCATGCAGTGGGTGGCCGACCGGTGCGACGGTGGCTGCGGCCCGGCGACGGGGGACCGCCACGTGTGCGTGCCCGCCGACGACCTGGCCCGGGAGGCGAACGCCTACAAGGAACTGGCAGGATTCGATCTGGCCACCCTGCGAGCGCTGGCCGACTGACCCGGCTGACACCGGGCCACCGATGCGGAGAGGAACCGCCCATGCACTTCGTCATCCACGCCTTCGACCGTTCCGACGCCGGTGACCTGCGGGCCCGGACCCGGCCGGACCACCTCGAGTACGCCTCGGGCTTCGACGTGGCCTTCGGCGGGCCGATGCTGGACGACGACGGCGAGATGTGCGGTTCGCTGCTGGTGGTCGACGTGGAGGACCGTGCCGCCGCCGAGGCGTTCGCCGCCGGCGACCCCTATACGCAGGTCGGCCTGTTCGACCGGGTCACGATCACGGCCATGCGGCCCACGTTGGGGGTCTGACCCCGGGTCCCGACCGGGATTCAGTCCAGGCCGGCGAGGAAGGCGAGCAGCGGCGGGTTGACCAGCTCGGGCTTCTCGAGGTTGGCGGAGTGTCCGGCACCGGGCACCTCCACGAACTCCGACGGACCGCCCAGCCCGTCGGCCAGGGCGCGGCCGAGCGAGATGTCGATGGCCAGGTCGACGTCGCCGTGGAAGGTGATGGCCGGGCAGGTGATCTCGCCGATCCGGTCGGTGATGTCGTCCCGCTCGAACAGGCACTCCTTGGCGTCCATCCACTGGGCCAGCGGTCGGGCGGTCCAGCGGGCCCGCCACAGGCTGGCGTCGTAGTCGGGTCCGAACAGGGCCATCTGCAGGGCATCGCCCATCTCGCCGCTCATGCCGAGGGCCAGCGCCGCGTCGAACAGGGCCTGGAAGCCCGCCCGGCCCTCCTCGGAGAAGACGCCCGACTCACTGTCGACGAGCACCAGTGCCCGGACCCGCTCGGGGGCGGTGAGGGCGGCCCGCAGCGACAGGAAGCCGCCCTGGGACATGCCGCCGAGGACGGCCCGCTCCAGGCCCAGGTGGTCCATGAGGCCCAGCACGTCGGCGGCCAGGTCCCAGTAGTCGAACGTGGCGGTGTAGGTGGTCTGGCCGAAGCCCCGTTCGTCGTGGGCGACCACCCGCCAGCCGGCGTCGGACAGCGGTCCGACCTGGTGCTCCCACATCTCATGGCCCATGGCGAAGCCGTGGCTGAGGATGATCGTCGGGACCTCGGCGCCGGCCTCCGGATCGGAGTCCTGGTAGTGGATGGTCTGGCCGTTCACCGCTGCGAAGGGCATCGCGTTCGTCTCCCGCTGGGTCGTTCCGTGGTCGCTCGAAGGTAGCCCGTGGGCCTCTGGAGGCCGTCCCCCTAGATTCGACGGATGCCCCGCCTGCTCGATCCCGCCCGCTTCGGCGACCTCGACCTCGCCAACCGGGTGGTCATGGCCCCCATGACCCGGTCGCGGGCCACCGTCGACGGCGATGCCACGGCGCTCATGGCCGAGCACTACGGCGCCCGGGCCACCGCGGGGCTGATCGTGACCGAGGGGATCGCCCCCAGCGAGGTCGGCAAGGGCTACTGCCGCACGCCGGTCCTCGACGGACCGGAGCGGGTGCCGGGATGGCGGGCCGTGACCGACGCCGTGCACGCCGGGGGCGGCCGGATCGTGGCCCAGGCCATGCACGTGGGGCGGATCGCCCACGCGGCCAACAAGGCCCCGGGGACAGAGACGGTGGCCCCGTCGGCGGTCCGTGCCGCCGGCGCCATGTACACCGACGACGAGGGAATGCAGCCCTTCGACGAGCCCCGGGAGTTGACCACCGACGAGGTGGCGGCCGTGGTGGGGGAGTACCGCCGGTTCGCGGCGTTGGCCATGGACGCCGGGTTCGACGGGGTCGAGCTGCACGGGACCAGCGGCTACCTGCCCGCCCAGTTCCTGAGCAGCACCGCCAACCGTCGCACCGACCGCTACGGCGGGTCGCTCCAGGCCCGGATCCGCTTCCCGGTCGAGGTGCTCGAGGCCCTCGTCGACGAGGTGGGCGCCGGCCGGGTCGGCCTGCGGATCTGCCCGGGCAACCCGTTCAACGGGCTCGAGGACGACCCCGCCGACGACGTGGAGGCGACCTTCCGGGCCTTCCTGTCGGCCATCCGGCCCCTCGGTCTGGCCTATCTGCACGTGATCCGGCGTCACGAGCGCGACCCCGGCGTCGTGCTCGACAACCTGGCCATGGCCCGGGAGCTGCACGACGGGGCGCTCATCGCCAACGACTCGTTCGACGCCGCCGAGGCCGACGCGGCCATCGACGCCGGTGGCTGCGACGCCGTGTCGTTCGGTCGGCACTTCCTCGCCACGCCGGACCTGGTGGCCCGCATCGGCGACGGTCGGGGCCCTGAGCGGTTCGACCCGAAGACGCTCTACACGCCGGGTCCGCTCGGCTACACCGAACTCGGGTAGCCGACCGCCACTCTAGAAACCTTGCCAGCAAGGTACTGGTGGCCTAGGCTCCCCGCATGGACGCGGCGACCCTCGGGCTCCTCCTCACCCGCCTCGGGCGCCTGAACGAGCAGTTCCTGGCCGAGCACCACCGCCGCCACGACACCACCTCGGCCGAGGCGTCCGTCCTCCTGATGCTGGCCAACTCGCCGGAGGCCGTCGTCAGCCCGTCGTTCATCGCCGAGCGCATCGTCCAGACGTCCGGCGGCCTGACCGCCACCCTCAAGCGCCTCGAGGCCCGGGGCTGGGTCGAACGCCACCCCGATCCCGCCGACGGCCGGGGCCGCCTGGTGGCCCTCACCGACGCCGGCCGGACCGCCCACGATGCCGTCTTCGCCGACCTCGTCGACCGCTACCGCCTCGTCTTCACCGACCTCGACGACGACGCCGCCCTGGCCGCCGTGCGCGACCTGGTCCGCGGCTTCGAGCGCCTCACCGGCGCCTCGTCCAGCGCCTGGTGGACCCACGAACCCGACCCGACCCGCGTCCCCGAGGGAGCCCTCAGCCCATGAGCACCACGAGCACCGCCACCACCGCCGCGACAGGCCAGAAGTTGCAGTTGCGCCCCGTCTCGGGACGTATCGGCATCGAGGTCGTCGACCCCGACCTCGACCTGCTGCTCCACGACGACACCGCCCGGGCCGAGTTGCACCGGGCCATGCTCCACCACCACGTCGTCGTCCTCCGGGGCCTGGCCCCGACGCCGGAGCAGCACGTGGTCCTGGCGGCGGCCCTGGGGGAGCCCATCGTCCCCGAGGACCACCTCCCCAAGCACCCCGACCACCCGATGATCTGCCGGTTCGACTCGGCCGTCGGCTACAAGGCCGACCGCTGGCACACCGACGGCACGTTCCGCGACGTGATCCCCAGCGCCGCGGTGCTCGTCATGCGCACCGGCCCCGACGCTGGCGGCGACACCACGTGGACCAACTGCTGCGCCGCCTACGAGGAGCTGTCCGGCGGCATGAAGGCACTCGTCGACGGGCGGAAGTGCCTCCACGACCAGGGCCCCGACGCCAAGGCCGTCCACCCGGTGGTCGTGGCCCACCCCGACACCGGTCGGCCGATCCTGTTCGTGAACGACATCTTCAGCCGGGGGATCATGAACCTCCCGCCCGACGAGAGCAGCGCCATCCTCCCGTTCCTCATCCGGCACGCCTCCCGGCCCGACTTCACCTACCGGCACCGCTGGACCGAGGGCGACGTCGTCATCTGGGACAACCGCAGCACCCAGCACTACGCCCTGTTCGACTTCGAGGGGCAGCGGGTGGTCGAGCGGGTGCACGTGGCCGGCGGCCCCATGGAGGCCTACCGGCTGGGCGACGACGCCCCCGGGAGCAACGCCGCGGGCGAGGGTCCCTGGGCGTGACCGGCGGCTGGCACAACCCGTTCCTGGCCGACAGCGAGAACCCGATCGCCCACGGCCGCTGCGACCAACGCGACAGCACCGCCATCGCCGGCGCGGTCCCCGACGGGGCCGAGGTCCTCGGCGAGGCCGACCGCCAGTACACGTGGCTCGGACCCGGCCACTTCGGGGGCCTCATCTCCGGGCCGTATCCGGACGGCGGTCGCACCATCTGGAGCAACGGCCGCGAGTGCATCGCCAAGCTGGACCACGACACCCTCGAGGTCCTCGCCACCTTCGACCTGTCGCACGAGCGGCCCGACGAGCCACCCAGCTCGCAGGCCGACTGGGAGGCGGGCGTGGCCGGCCTCGACGAGGGCATCCACGGCGACGACGACGCACCCGTGCTGCACGCCGCCGGCCTGGCCTCACGCTTCATGACCGGCCTCGACGGCGTCTACGCCCTCCTCGACCACGAGCACACCCTGTTCCTGGGCCGCAAGGCCGGCGCGGTGGCCTACGCCGAGGAGGACCCGACCGACCGCCGCTCGCCGCTCGTCGAGAAGGCCCGCTGGGACAAGCCCGACGGCGTCGACGGCTTCTTCGTGGGCGTCAACATGACCCCCGACGGCCGCCTCGTCCTGTCGACGGACCACGGCTGGCTGGTCAGCCTGGCCCGCGACTTCTCCGACCACGTCGCCGTCCGCCTGCCCGGCGCCGTGGAGGCCGACCGTGACGTGGCCGCCGAGCACTGCGCCCGCATGGAGGCCGAGCGGGGCAACACCGGCTACGGCTGGGTGCGCACCAGCCTGTGCTGCGACGACGAGGGCGGCGTGTACGTCAGCACCGTCGACACCACCCACCGGGTCGTGTGGACCGGCGAGCGCTTCTCGTTCGACGAGGCCGACGGGGCGTGGAGCGCCCGCTACCGCAACGGCACCGGCCGTGGCTCGGGCACCACCCCGTCGCTGATGGGCGACGACCCCGACGATGACCGGTTCGTGGTGATCGGCGACGGCGACGACGTGGTCAACATCACGCTGTTCTGGCGCGACGCCATCCCCGACGACTGGAAGGGCCTGCCCGACGCCCCGTCGCGGCGCATCGCCGGCCTCGGACCGGCGCACATGGGCGACCCCGACCGCGACGCCATCCAGACCGAGCAGTCGATCACCGTGGCCGGCTGGGGGGCGATGACGGTCGACAACGAGCCCGGCACGCGTCCCGACTGGTTGCCGCAGCGCGGCGCCCGACTGCTGTGCTTCTTCCTCGGCCACCACGACCGCTTCCGCCCGTCCGGCATGCACAAGTACGAGTGGGACACCTCGGCCCGCCAGCTGCGGGAGGCCTGGGTGGCCGACGTGGCCTCGCCCAACTCGGTGCCGTACGTCAGTCTCGGGGCCGACACCGTCTACACGTGCGGCACGCGGGACGGTCGGTGGACCATCGAGGCCGTGGACTGGACGACCGGTCGGCCCCGGGGCCACTGGGTGGTCGGCGACAGCCGGTTCAACACCCTCGGCGGTGGCGTGCACCTCGACGGCGACGGTCGGATCCTGTTCGGCAACGTCTTCGGCAAGACCCGCATCCTGCGGACGCCCTGAGTCCTGCGGGCACCCTGAGCCCTACGGGCACCCGGAGGCCCCCGGGCCGCACCCGGCGGGGGAGCGTGCCCGCGGGCTCCCGAGCGGCTACAACGGGGCCCGTGGCCAGGTCCCCGGAACGACGCGAACAGGCACTCGACGCCCTCGACGGCGGTTCCTTCGACGCCCTCGTCATCGGCGGCGGCATCAACGGCGCCGTGTCGGCCCTCGCCCTGTCGGCCCACGGCCTGTCGGTGGCCCTCGTGGAACGCCACGACTTCGCGTCGGGCACCAGCCAGGAGTCGTCGTGCATGGTGTGGGGCGGCTTCAAGTACCTCGAGAGCCGCGACCTGCGGCTCGTGGCCGGCCTCTGCGACTCCCGCAACCGCCTCGCCCGGGCGTACCCGACCCGCCTCGCCGAGGCCCGCTTCCTGGCCGCCCTCGACCACGGGGCGCCGTTCCCGCCCTGGTTCGCCGCCCTCGGCGCCGTGGCCTACTGGGGCCTCGGCCGCCTGGCCACCCAGCCGCCCCGGCACCGCTCGGCGCCCACCATCGGGCGTCTCGAGCCGGCCGTCGACACCTCCGGGGTCCGGGGCGGCATCGAGTACTCCGACTACCTGCTGGTCGACAACGACGCCCGCTTCGTCTCCGAGATGGCCATCGCCTCGACCCGCCACGGCGCCACCATCGCCAACCGGGTCGAGGTGGTCGGTGCCGAGCACGGCGTGGGCGGCTGGCGCCTCGACCTCGTCGACCGTCTCACCGGCCGGGAGTTGACGGCCGGGGCCACGCTGGTGGTCAACGCCGGCGGGCCCCACGTGCCGGTCGTCGGCGACCTGCTCGGGTCGGCCACCGACCACCGCCTGGTGTTCTCCAAGGGCATCCACCTGGTGGTGCCCCGCATCACCGACTCGGGTCGGATCCTGGCCTTCTTCGACGACGACGAGCGGCTCTTCTACGTGCTGCCCATGGGGGAGCGGTCCGTGGTCGGCACCACCGACACGCCGGTGGACGACCCCGCCGTGGCCGTCACCGACGACGACCGGACGTTCCTGCTCGCCCAGATCAACGCCCGCCTCGACCTGGCCGAGCCGTTGGTCGTCGACGACGTGATCGCCGAACGCTGCGGCGTGCGGGCCCTCGTCGTCGAGGCCGGCGACTCCGCCGACGGGCGCGACTGGACCGAGCTGTCCCGCGAGCACGCCGTGGAGGTCGACGGGACGCTCGGCGTGGTCTCGGTCCTGGGCGGCAAGTTGTCCGACTGCCTGAACGTGGGCGAGGAGGTCGTCGAGGCGGCCGAGGCGTGCGGCCTGACACCCGGCCGGGCCCGGGGCCGCTGGTACGGCGAGCCGGGGCCGACGGCCCGACGCCGCTTCGACGCCCGGGCCGACGCGCTGGTCCTCGATCCGACGGTGGCCGCGGACCTGTGGCGGCGGCAGGGCATGCGGGCCTTCCCGGTGCTCGACCTCGTCGACGACGACCGGTCTCTCGGCGAGCCGATGGGTGGCCTGGTGCCGATGACCGAGGCCGAGGTGCGGGTCATGGCCGACCACGAGTGGATCGTGGAGCCCGACGACTTCCTGCGGCGTCGCACCATGCTCGCCCAGGTCGAACGGGACGCGGAGCTGGCCACGGATCCCGCCGTGGCCCGGTCACTCGAGGTCCTCGGCTTCGCCTGAGCCCGTGACCCGGGGGATTGGCGATCCCTTGGTACCGCAGCCCACCCC
>JAERSW010000044.1 GCA_016845305.1 Acidimicrobiales bacterium | reverse complement strand
CTCGACGACCTGCTGGCCATGGACCTCGTCGACGCCGCGGTCACCCTCAACTGCGTCTCCAACGAGGTCGGCGGCCACCTGGTCGGCAACGCGGTGTGGACCGGCGTCCCGCTGCTCGACCTGCTGGGCCAGGCCGGCATCGACCCGTCGGCCGAGCAGGTCATGGGCCGCTCCGTCGACGGCTTCACCGCCGGCTTCCCCCTCCACGTGCTCGACGGCGACCGGACCGCCCTGGTCGCCCTGGGCATGAACGGCGAGCCCCTGCCGTTCCGCCACGGCTTCCCGGCCCGCCTCGTGGTGGCCGGCATCTACGGCTACGTCTCGGCGGTGAAGTGGCTGGACCGGATCAGCCTCACCACGATGGACGAGGACGGCTACTGGATCCCCCGGGGTTGGGCCAAGGAGGCGCCCATCAAGATCGCCTCGCGGATCGACGTCCCGCTCCGATCCCAGCTGCCGGCGGGCCGCCACGCCGTGGCCGGCGTGGCCTGGGCGCCGACCGTCGGCGTCGGCGCCGTCCAGCTGCGAATCGACGACGGGCCGTGGGTCGACTGCCGGCTCCGCCGTGACGCAGCGCCGGGTCGGGACGGCGACTCGTGGGTCCAGTGGATGACCGGGTGGGACGCCGAGCCGGGCCTGCGGTGGCTGCGGGTCCGGGCCGTCGACCGGGACGGCCGCCTCCAGGCGGAGGGGCCGAAGGCCATCGCCCCCGACGGTGCCGAGGGATGGCACGCCCGTCGGGTCCTCGTGGTCTGACCCGATGGGCTGACCCCCCGGTCCGGGACCGGGGACTACCGTCTGGACCGTGACGGTCCCGCTGGAGTACCGGGCGTTGGCCGACCGGTTCGAGGCCATCCGGGCCGAGGCCGACCGGTCGCCGGACGCCCTCGTGCCCCGCTCCATCATGCGGGGCATCGCGGCGGGCATCTCCCGGGCACCGTCGCTCCGCCGGACCGACCCGATGAAGAGCCACCAGCAGCGGTCCCTGTGGGCCCGGCTCGCGGATGAGGCCGCGGCCCGCCCCGAACAGGTCGGGTTCGTGCTCCTCGGCGAGGGCGGTCGGGCCGAGCTGGCCGAGCGGCTCGGCGTGCCCCACCGGACCCTGACCGCCCGCCTCGACGGCTGGCGCCGCACGCGGCCCCGCCTCGTCGTGCCCTACAGCGGACGACGGAAGGCCGGTGGCGCACCGCTGGTCGCCGTACAGATCCCCGCCGTGTCCGACCTGGTGCTGTGGGCGGCCACCGTCCGGGCCGTCCCCGACGCGGTCGACGGGCGGCCGCCCCATCCGCTGCTGGTGGCCGACGCCGCCGAGCGCCTCGCCATGCTCGACACCCGGGGTCCGGCCACCGACGGCTGGCCCGACCTCGACGACGCCGTCGAGGACCTTGGGGCGGCCATCGCCCGCAGGGGCGGCGAGCCTCCGACCCGACGGCTCGAGACCGGCCGCCACCGCTGACCGACCCGTCGAGGGAACGCGCGCCGGGGTCCGACGGGCACCCAAGCCGTCGGTCACACCACCGCCGTCGCCCGGCAACCCGGCCGTAGCCTTGTGTCGTGGCCACCATCCCGACCGCTGACGCCGCGCGCACCGGCACCCGTCCCGACCTGCGGAACGTCGCCGTCATCGCGCACGTCGACCACGGCAAGACCACCCTCGTCGACGCCCTGCTCCGCCAGTCCGGCGCCTTCCGCGACAACGAGGAGGTCGCCGAACGGGTCATGGACTCCATGGACCTGGAGCGCGAGAAGGGCATCACCATCCTCGCCAAGAACACCGCCGTGGTCCGCGACGGCGTCAAGGTCAACATCGTCGACACCCCGGGCCACGCCGACTTCGGCGGCGAGGTCGAACGGGCGCTGAACATGGTCGACGGCGTCCTCCTCCTCGTCGACTCGGCCGAGGGGCCCCGCCCGCAGACCCGTTTCGTGCTCCGCAAGGCTCTGGAGGCCGGGCTGGCCATCGTGCTGGTCGTCAACAAGGTCGACCGTCCCGACGCCCGCCTGTCCGAGGTGGTCGACGAGACCTACGAGCTCTTCCTCGACCTGGACGCCACCGAGGACCAGATCGACTTCCCGATCGTCTACACCGACGCCCGGGCCGGCACCGCCACGCTCGATCCGGCCGTGCCCGGCACCGACCTCGCACCGTTCTTCGACGTGGTCCTCGACCACGTGCCGCCGCCCACCTTCGACGACGAGGCGCCGCTGCGGGTCCACGTCACCAACCTCGACGCCTCGCCGTACCTCGGACGCATCGCCGTCTGCCGGATCGACAGCGGCACCCTGCGACGCGGCGCCAACGTGGCGTGGTGCCGGACCGACGGCTCGGTCCAGCCGGCCCGCATCGGCACCATCACCGTCACCGAGGCCCTCGGCCAGGTCGACGTCGAGGAGGCCGGGCCGGGCGAGATCGTCTACGTCTCGGGCATCGACGACGTCACCATCGGCGAGACCCTCGCCGACCCTGAGGACCCCCGCCCCCTGCCCGTCATCACCGTCGACGAGCCGACCCTGTCCATGTCGATCGGGGTGAACACCTCGCCGGTGGCCGGCGCCGACGGCGACAAGCTCACCGCCCGCCAGGTCAAGGCCCGCCTCGAGGCCGAGCTGGTCGGCAACGTGTCGCTGCGGGTCCAGCCCACCGAGCGCCCCGACGCCTGGGAGGTCCAGGGCCGCGGCGAGCTGCAGCTGGCCGTCCTCGTCGAGACCATGCGCCGCGAGGGCTTCGAGCTCACCGTGGGCAAGCCGGCCGTGCTGCTCCGCGAGATCGACGACACCCTCCACGAGCCCACCGAGCGCCTCTCGGTCGACGTGCCCGAGGAGTACGTGGGCGCCGTCACCCAGTTGCTGGGCGAGCGCAAGGCCCGCATGGAGGACATGACCAACCACGGCACCGGCTGGGTGCGCCTCGACTATGTGGTCGCCGCCCGGGCGCTGATCGGCTTCCGCACGGAGTTCCTCACCGAGACCCGGGGCACCGGCCTGCTCCACCACGTGTTCGAGGGCTGGGCGCCGTGGATGGGCGAACTGCGGACCCGCCTGACGGGCAGCGTGGTCGCCGACCGCCAGGGCACGGCCACCGCGTATGCCATCACCGGCATCCAGGAGCGGGCGTCGATGTTCGTCGGCCCGACCGAGCAGGTCTACGGCGGGATGATCGTCGGCGAGAACCCCCGGGCCGAGGACATGGACGTCAACCTCTGCCGGGAGAAGAAGCTCACCAACGTGCGGGCCGCCGCCTCCGACGACACCGTCCGCCTCACCCCGCCGCGCCGCCTCACCCTCGAGCAGGCGCTGGAGTACATCGCCGACGACGAGTGCGTCGAGGTCACCCCGGCGGCCATCCGGCTCCGCAAGGTCGAGCTGGACGCCGGCGCCCGGGCCCGGACCACCAAGCGCCTCAAGCACGCCCGCGCCTGACCCGGCGGCGCCCGGCGACCACGGTCGTCCGGTCCACGGCTGGCGTGGGCGCTGGCTAGGTTCCGTGCCGTGTCCAGGCCCCCCGGCGTCCTCTTCCTCTGCGTCCACAACGCCGGTCGTTCCCAGATGGGCGCCGGCTGGATGCGCCACCTGGCCGGCGACCGCGTCCGGGTCTTCTCGGCCGGGTCCGCACCCGCCGAGACGGTGAACCCGGCGGCGGTGGAGGCCATGGCCGAGGTGGGGATCGACGTCTCCGGCGCCGAGCCGACCCGCTGGACCGACGCCATGGTCCGCGACGTCGACGTGGTCGTGTCGATGGGCTGCGGCGACGAGTGTCCCGTCTATCCGGGGACCCGGATGCTCGACTGGCAGCTGGACGACCCGGCGGGTCAGGGCGTGGAGATGGTCCGAGTCGTCCGCGACGGGATCGAGGTCCGGGTCCGGGCCCTGCTCGAGGAGCTGCTCGGGGCTGTGCCGGCGGGAGAGGCCATGGAAGAGGCCATGGAAGAGGCCGTGGGAGAGGCCATGGAAGAGGAGAGCGCCTGATGGCGGTGAACGTGCTGGGGACGCCCCTGCAGGAGTGCGGGGTCGACCCGCTGACCGGCTTCTACCGCGACGGCTGCTGCAACACCGGCGCCGACGACCTCGGCGTGCACACGGTGTGCGCCCTGGTCACCGAGGAGTTCCTGGCCTTCTCGAAGGAGGCCGGCAACGACCTCTCGACGCCCCGGCCCGGCTTCCCGGGCCTGCATCCCGGCGACCGCTGGTGCGTGTGCGCACCGCGGTGGCAGGAGGCCCACGAGGCCGGGGTGGCACCGCCCGTCCTGTTGGCCGCCACGCACATCCTGAGCCTCGAGTGGGTGGACGCCGAGGCGCTGCGGGCCGCCGGCGTGGACCGTCCCGACTGAGCCCGGCCTGCTGGCCCCGGCCTCCTGACTACGGCCTCCTAGCTCGGGCCGGCAGCGGCGACGATTGCGTCGACCAGCGGTTCGAGGGCGTCCTGCCAGTCGGCGACGAGGCCCACGTCGCACCAGTCCCACAGTTCGCAGTCCGGGTCGGGGTTGATGCCGACCACGGTGCCGGCCCCCCGTAGCCCGACGGTGTGGTTGAAGCGCCCCGACGTGCCGATGGCGATGCACAGGCGGGGAGCGATCGAGTGTCCGGTGATCCCGACCTGACGGGCCCGCGGCATCCACCCGGCGTCGGTGACCTTCCGGGTGGCGCACAGCTCGGCGCCGAGTCGTCCGGCGAGGGCCTCGATGGCGCCGAGGTCGCCCGGATCGACGCCCTGGCCGATGCTCACCACCACCCCGGCGTTGGCCAGCAGGTCGCTGTCGTCGTCGCGGCGCCGGTCCACCTCCCGGACCACCGGAGGCCGGTCCAATGGGGGGAGCCGATCGGCGGCGAACGGCCCGGTGGGGCGGGGTCGGAGCAGCGGCAGCACCCCCGCCCGCACGGTGGCCATCTGCGTGGCGGACGTGCACGCGATCTCGGCGACCATGCGACCCCCGAAGGCGGGCTTGAGGGCCACCAGCCGGCCGTCGCGGGCCTCGAGGCCGACGGCGTCGCCGGTCAGGCCGGCACCGAGGCGTACCGCGAGGCGGGCCGCCACCTCCCGGCCCCAGGCCGTGCCCGGCGCCAGCACCGCCCACGGGGGACGTGCCCCGAGGGGTTCGGCCACCACGTGGGCCACCTCGGCGGCCGACGTCGTCCCGGCGTGGCGGAGCACCCGGTCGGCGCCCTGGCCGCTGAGCGCCTCCCAGTCGTCGACCACGTCGACGGTCAGCACGGTCCGTCCGCCGAGGGCCTCGGCCAGCCCGGCGGCCGCACCCAGCAGCTCGGCGGTGGGACGGGGGCGCCCCGGCTCGCCGAGGACGATCACGTCGCCGCCGTCGCCGGGTCCCGACGGCCGGGCCACCTCGTCGACGGGCCCCCGGTCGTCGGCGACCAGTGCGCCCCGCTCGACGAGCACCTCGAGCACCCGGTCGATGGCCCCGTCGATGGCCCCGCCGTCGACAGCGTCGAGGCGTTCGGCGGCCCGCTCCACCTCCAGCACCCGGACGTCGCCGACCGTCGTCGGACTGGCGGCTGCTCCCCACGGGCCATCACCCAGGTCACCGGCGCCGATCCGACGGATGAGGCTCCCGTCCACGGTGGCCCACGCTTCGGGCTCCTTGACCTTGCACGGGTCGCAGAGCCGCTCGGCGCACGACACCACCGCCGGGAGGCCGGTCTCGACCCGGAGCCACTCGTCGTCGTGCTCCAGGAGGGCGGACAGCAACCGGTCCGGCTCGGCGTCGCCGTCGACGGCCACCTCCCGGACGCCGGTCAGCAGCGGTACGCCGAGGAGTTCGGCCACCTGGGCGGGGACCTGTCCGGTGTCGGCGTCCACCGAGTTGCGTCCGCACAGCACCAGGTCCCAGGGTCCGGTGGCGTCGAGCGCCGCGGCCAGCGCCCGGGCCGTGGCCAGGGTGTCGCTCCCGGCGAACTCGCGACCGGTCACGTGCAGGCCTCCGTCGGCCCCGCAGAGGATGGCCTCCCGCAGGACCGTGTCGGCCGAGTCGGGACCGAGGGTGATGGCGGTGAGGGTGCCGCCGGTGGCCACCGCCAGGTCGCAGCCGGCCCTCACGCCGCGCCGGCAGTAGTCGTTCATGTGGAGCTGCAGTCCGTCACGGACCAGGCGCCCGTCGGGCCCGAGCCGCATGTCCTCGAACTTCGGGATCTGCTTGACCAGCGCGGCGATCCGCAGCGGGCGGGTGCCGGCGCCGGCAGCGACCGAGCCACCCGACGTCGGGGGGCCGGCGGGCGGGAAGGTGCCTTCGATGGGGGAGTCGCCGACCGTCACGGGCGGTCACCGTACCGGTGCCACCGCTAGCGTCCGGACGTGGCCAGCTTCCTCACCGAGTCGTTCCTCGTGGCCGGCGACGACCCGGCCGACCTCGTCGAGGCCCTCGGAGAGGTGGCTTCGGCTGCCGGCTCGTGGGTGAACGTCGAGCCGGACGTCGACGACTCGGCGCGGGCCGACGTTCCGGGGATCTTCCAGTGGTTTTCGGCCCGCGGCCCGCAGGTGCCGGTCGGGACCTTCGTGGCCGGCTCCGACCGGGACCGGCCGTCGATCGGCCTCGACCACGGCACCGGGCGGGGAGCCGGCGACCGTCTCGCGGCGGCGGGGATCACCGTGTCCGAGCCGTGGCTGCTGCGCCAGGACAACCCGAAGCGGGGGCTCGTGTGGGAGTACGGCGCCGCCGGGGTGCCCCCGGCCCGGCCGGTGGCCGACGTCCTGCTCCAGGGCACGGCGCTGTTCTGCCCGCTGCCCACCGACGGCCGCTTCCGGGTGGCCGTCCACACGCCCCGGCGGTAGTCGCCCGGACGGGCCGCCGTCGGAGGCTCAGGCCTCCCGGACGGCCTGCATGACCAGGTCGATGGCCGCCTCGGCGTCGGCCCGATAGGCGACCCGGCAGTTGGCCGGCCCCTCGGCCCTCGGTCCCCGTTCGTCGACCACCGTCATGCCCCGGGTGTGGGCGCCGTCGACCTCCACGTGGACCGGGCGCATCCCGAACTCGAACAGCTCCGGGTGGGTGACGGCCAGCACGGCGCACGGGTCGTGGACCGGGCCGTCGACCACCTCCTCCTCGGCCAGGTGGAACACGGTGTAGAACTCCAGCAGCTGGGCCATGGCGTCGCCGACCGGCGTCCCGAGCGCACCGCACACCGCGCCGTGGGCGCTGCCCATCCGCACCTGGTGGGTGAGGTTGAGGCCCATCATCGTCAGGGGGGCGCCGCTCCGGAAGACCTCGTCGGCCGCCTCCGGGTCGGCGTACACGTTGAACTCGGCGGCCGCGGTGACGTTGCCGACGCCCACGGCGCTGCCGCCCATGATCGTCACCGACGCCACCCGGTCGGCCAGCCCCGGGTCGGCCCGCAGGGCGAGGGCCACGTTGGTGAGCGGCCCGACGGGTACGAGGTGGATGCCCTCCTCGGCACGCGTGGCCTCGACCAGCCACTCCACCGCGCCATCCGAGTCGGGACCCCGGGCCGGGTCGGGCAGGACCAGGTCGCCGAGGCCGGTGGCGCCGTGCACCTCGTGGGCGAACTCCTGGACGCCGACGAGCGGGCCGTCGGCGCCGGCGTGGACCTCGACGTCGAGGCCGAGCAGCTCGCGCATACGGCAGGCGTTGGCGGTGGTGTGCTCCAGCTCGACGTTGCCGGCCACCGTGGTGATGCCCACCAGGTCGGCGAAGCGGGCCGCGGCGATGATGGCCATGGCGTCGTCGACGCCGGGGTCGCAGTCCAGGATCATGCGGGGACGATCGCTCATCGTCGCAGTGTGCCCGGTCAGCGGTCGGCGTCGGCGGTCGTCGCCGGCCAGCCACCCATGGCGTCGGCGACCCGGTCGGCGCTGGGCATCGACGGCTGGGCGCCGGCCCCGGTGGCGGCCAGGGCGCCGGCGTGCACGGCCACCCGGACGGCGTCGGCCATCCCGTGGCCGTGGGCCAGTGCCGAGGCCAGGGCCCCGCAGAAGGCGTCGCCAGCACCGGTGGTGTCCACGACGTCGACGGTCGGGGTCGGCATCTCGAGGTGGTCCTCCGCGGTCACCACGAGGGCGCCGTCGCCGCCCCGGGTGACCACCACCGTGTCGACGCCGAGCCCGCGGGCCATGGCCACCAGGCCGTCGACGTCCTCGGCGGCCGGGTCGGTCGGATCCGCGCCGGCCACCTGCACCAGCTCGATGGCGTTGGGGACGAGCACGTCGACCCGGGCCAGCAGGTCGTCGGGGAGGCCGCCGGTGGGTGCCGGCGCGGGGTCGAGGACGACGGTTCCCGTCGCCGCCCCGGCCGCGGCGGCCACCGCCTCCAGCGGGACCTCCAGCTGGAGGAGGAGGACGTCAGCTCCGGTCACCGCGGCTCCGGCCGCCGCCACGTCGTCGGGCGAGACCCGGCCGTTGGCGCCGGGACTGACCACGATGGCGTTGTCGCCGTCGCCGTCGACCGAGATGAGGGCGATGCCGCTGGGTGCGTCGTCGTCGACCAGGTGGGTCGTGTCCACTCCGGCGTCGGCCAGGGAGGCCCGCAGGCTGCGTCCAGCGTCGTCCTCGCCGATCCGCCCGACGAACGACACCGCAGCCCCCATGCGGGCCGCGGCGACCGCCTGGTTGGCGCCCTTGCCGCCCGGCACGAGGGCGTGGTCGCCGCCGAGGACCGTCTCGCCGGTCACCGGATGGTGGGGGACGGGGACGACCACGTCGAGGTTGGCCGAGCCCACCACGGCCACCGTGGGTCTGCCGTCGCCCGTCACCCGTCGCATCCCGACAGCATCTCACTCCGGGTCCCACTCCGGGTCCCAGTGAACCGGCGCACCAGCGTCGAAGACGTGGCCCGTCGGTCGAGGAAGCCGACCACGTCGGCGCCGACCACCGCGGCCGAGTCGTCGTGGGCGTAGAAGCGGTCCCGCCAGTCGGCTTCGGACGCCAGCAGGATCTCCGAGACGGCGGCCGGCCCGGCTCCACCCGGGGCGGCCACGTTCTGCCGGTAGGCGGCGAACCCGTGGTGCTCCCGGGCGACCTCGGCGTGGGCCCGGTAGCGGTCCACGAAGGTCGGGTGGTCCACTTCCTGTGACCGGCCGACCAGCGAGACCATGAGGACGGTGCCCGACCCGGCGCGGTCCACGTCGCCCCACCCGTGGTGGCGAACGAGGTCGAGGTCGAGCAGCGGGCGGTGGCCGACCGGGTCGGTCCCGGGTGCGGTCCAGACCAGCGCCGACCAGGGCGGCGGTTCGGACCGCATGCCGCGCTCGGCGAGCAGGTGGAGGCGGTCGACATCGACCACGTCGACGGCCAGCACGCCGACCGTGCCCATCAGGGGCAGGACCTCCTCCGGCGGGTCGGCCAGGGCCACGCACCGCACCGTGGCGGCCGTCGTGGTCGTCCCGGTCGCCATGGCCCGATGATGGCCGGACCGCCGGGCGTCCACCACACTCGGCCCATGCTGCACGTGGACGACGCCGACCGGGTCCGCCTCCTCCGGCTGGACCGCCCCGATGCCCTCAACGCCTTCGACGAGGAGCACTACGACGCTCTGGCCGATGCGCTCGACGACGCCGCTGCCTCGCCGGACGTGGCCGTGGTGGTCCTGACCGGCACCGGCCGGGCCTTCTGCGCCGGCACCGACCTGGGCGAGATGGCCCGCCGCAACGACCCATCGTCGGGCTTCGTGCCCGGCCGGCACGGCTTCGCCGGGATGATGGACCGCCTGTCCACGTTCGAGAAGCCGTTCGTGGTGGCCGTCAACGGCCTCGGCGTGGGCATCGGCGCCACGGTGATCGGCCACGCCGACCTGGTCTTCATGTCGACCGAGGCCCGGCTGCAGTGCCCGTTCACGTCGTTGGGCGTGGTGCCCGAGGCGGCGTCGAGCTTCCTGTTCCCGCGCATCCTCAACCGTCAGGACGCCACCTGGGTCCTGCTCAGCGGCGAGTGGGTCGACGCCGAGGCCTGCCGCGACATGGGCCTGGCGTGGCGGCTCTGCGAACCGGACGACCTGCTGGACGTGGCCATGGACCACGCCCGGCGCCTGGCGACGCGGCCCGTCTCGTCGTTGGTGGCCTCCAAGCGCCTGCTCCTGGCACCCATCGCGGAGGCCATCGCCGCGGCGAGGGTCGCCGAGGACCGGACGTTCGCGTCGCTGCTGGGCGGGCCGGCCAACGCCGAGGCCCTGCGGGCGTTCGCCGAGAAGCGGCCGCCCGACTTCACCGGGATGTAGCCGGTGGCCGCCCGGCGGCGGGATCGGGTCAGGCGACGGGGCCGCCGACGGCTTCCTGGAGGCGCTTGACGGCGCCGACCATGACCTTGCGGGCCACCTTGGGGCTCTCGTCGAGCAGGGTCGAGAACTCGCGGCGGTTGAGGGTCTCGACGACCATGTCGGTCTCGGCGGTGACCGTCGCCGAGCGGGGCGTGCCGGCGATGAGGCTCATCTCGCCGAGGAAGTCACCCGCTCCGAGGGTGGCGATCAGGCGACCCTCGCGTCGGACCGACGCCTGGCCGTCCACGACGACCATGAACTCGCGGCCCACCTCGCCCTCGGTGGTCAGGGCCCGGCCGGCGGGCACGTCCACGCAGGTCATCAGGCGGGCCACCGACCGCAGCTCGGCCTTGGAGAGGTCGGAGAAGAGGCCGACGTCGGCCAGGGCCTGCTGGCAGCGGGCGTTCCTGGAGGTGCGGGTGGTGCGGTTGCTGGTGGAGGCCATGGCGTGCTCCGTCCTTCGTCTGCGGTCCCGGCTCGTCCGGGCCACGATCCCATCATGGGGCCTGCGGGTCACGCCACCTCGCCGTCGTGACGGCCATCACCTGTGTCGTCCGACTCGTCCGGCGCCCTCCCGGGCGGGAGCCGGGACGGGCCTCCTCGATGGCGACCCCTCCTTGATGGCGACCCCTACTTGATGGCGACAGGGGCGACCGGGCTGCCCACGCCGCCCACGAAGGGCTCGGGGGTGGCGCTCAGGAAGAACTCGTACACGCCGTCGCCTGCGCAGTCCTCCGACAGCGCCTCGAGGTCCCAGTTCTGGCCCTGGGTGAGGCCCATGTCGACCAGGTGCAGCAGGTGGACGGCGAGCATGTCGGCCTCGGACGGGTACACCTCGAAAGCCAGGGTGTCGTTGGCCACGGCGGCCACGTCGTGGTCGTACAGCCACGCGGCGCTGGACAGCGACAGGCCGGCGTTGGAGCCGTCGCCGGCCGGTCCGAGGCAGTAGGCGAGGCCCCCGTCGCGGTGGTAGATCGACATGCGCCCCGTCCGCACCAGGACGATGTCGCCGGACCGCACCTCCACGCCGCCCAGCGCTGCGGCCTCGTCGAGGTCGTCGCCGGTGATGGCGTACGGGCAGTCGAGCACGTCGACTCCCTTGGCCCGGGCCACGTCCAGGAGCACACCCCGGGAGCACACGCTGCGCAGGTGCTGGATCCCGCACTTCGACGCCCCGGCCTCGGTGATGGTCGACGCCTCGTAGCCGTTGTACATGACGCCCGAATACGAGACGTGGCCGAGGCCGTCCCAGTGGGTACCGGCCTGGAGGCCCATGGTGACGTGGTCGTCGCTGGTGTGGAAGGAGTCGGGGTCGCCGTCGGGGTCGATGCCCTCGTTGACGGCGTGCATGCCGCGCACCGGGTTGTCGCGCCCCGGCACGAACCCGGCCTGGACGCCGTCCTCCTCCAACGGCACCCCGAGCGGGATGGTGCGTCCGTGGCGGACGAGGGCCGCCGCGGCGGCGACCACCTCGGGGGTGACCAGGTTCAGGGTGCCGAGCTGGTCGTCGTCGCCCCAGCGTCCCCAGTTGCGCACCCGGGCGGACAGGTCGAGGAATTCCTGGCTGAACGGCATGGTCGGGTCCTCCTAGTAGCCGGCCTCGACGTCCACGACGTCGAGCAACGGGTCGCCGTCGATCCAGCGGCGCAGGTTGGCGGTGAACGAGTCGAGCAGGCGGTCCAGGGCGCCGGGGCCCGACCACGACACGTGGGGGCTGAGCCGGACCCGGGGGTGGTCGTATAGCCAGTGCCCGGCGGGCAGGGGCTCGGGGTCGCAGACGTCCAGCGAGGCGAGGCCGAGGTGCCCGGAGTCGAGGGCGCGGCGAAGGGCGTCCTGGTCGACGAGGCCGCCGCGGGCCACGTTGACGAGGTGGGCGCCGGGCTTCATGGCGGCGAACAGGTCGTCGTCGAACATCGACGCCGTGGCGGGGGTGAGGGGGGCGGCGACGACCACGTGGTCGGCGTCGGCCACCGCGGCCCGGACGTCGGTGGTGACCTCGACGCCGTCGACGGGCGACGGCCCGCCGGTGCGGGTGGCGGCCACCATGCGGCATCCGAAGGGCCGGAGCCGCTCGGCCGCGGCGGCGTTGATCGAGCCGAGGCCGACGAAGGCCACGGTGGCGTCGTCGAGGCCACCGAGGTCGGCCAGTACCCAGCGTTCCGGCGGCTCGGTGACCCAGCGGTCGGGGAGCTGCTTGACGGCGGTGAGCAGCATGGCCACCACCCATTCGGCGATGGGGGCGGCGTTGGCGCCCCGGGCCGCGGTGAGGACGCGGTCGCCGAGCTGGTCGAGAGGGAAGTGGTCGACGCCGTGGCCCAGCGCGTGGACCCAGCGGACGCCGCGGTCCAGGACCTCCCCGAGGTTCTCGGTCGACGCGGCCTGGGTGAAGCAGGCCTCGCCGGCTACGTCGTCGGCGACGGGACCCTCGGGGCGCACGTGGACGAAGTCGACCTCGGGGAAGGCGGCCCGGACCTCGTCGCTGGGGTAGCGGTCGCCCCACAGGTGGATCAGCACGGTGGTCCGTCGCCCGTCCGGGGGAGATGTCGGGAGAGGGGAGGGGGGCGGGGGCATCGTGGCGAGTCTGGCAGCGCGGCGCGCGCCGGGCCGAGCCAGGGTCCCCGGAACGGGTCGGTGCCGGTCCCCCGAGGAAGTGCGTGGGTGGGCGAGACTCCGACGATGGCGGAGACGAACGGTCGAGAGGCGCAGCGGCGCCACGTGCTGGAGGTGGCCACCGCGTTCGCCGACCGTGGGTTCGACGCGGTGCAGATGCGGGAGGTGGCGAAGGAGGCCGACGTCTCCCTGCAGACCCTTTACAACCTGTTCACCAACAAGAACCTCCTGCTGATCGAGGTGCTCGTCGAGTGGCTGTCCGAGGTGGTGGCCGAGGTGGCCGTCACTCCCGTCGAAGGTGACACGAGTGCCGAGCGGATGGAGGGCCTCCTGCTCCGGACCCTCGACCACGCGGTCTCACGCGAGGTCCGCATGCGTACCTGCCTGCAGGCGTTCACCCGTCCCGAACCGATGGCGCCGACGCTGATCCGTCGCTTCGAGGGCGAGTTCGCCGTCCTGTTGATGGTTGCCTTCGGTGACGAGGTCGACGACGCCCGGCAGGTCGCCGTGCTGCGGGTCCTCGGCGGGGTCTTCTACGCGAGTCTGGTGGCGTGGATGTGCGAGCGCCGCAGCCTCGACCACGTCCGCGACGAACTCCGCAACGCGGTGGCCGTCACGCTCGGTCCCTGAGCGGTTCCCCCGGGGAGGAGGCGGCGGGCCGTCGAACCGCCGGGCCGGTCGGAATCGACACGCCGGAGGGCGAGACTGCCCGGATGGGAGCGAACGGTTCCGGGGCGGACCCCAGGGAGGAGAGGCGCCGCCGGATCCTCGACGTCGCCACCGAACTCGCCGACCAGGGCTACGACGCCGTCCGCATGCAGGACCTGAAGGACCGGGCCGGGGTGGCCCTCGG
>JAERSW010000043.1 GCA_016845305.1 Acidimicrobiales bacterium | reverse complement strand
GAGGGCGCCAACGTGGTGGTGGCCGACTACGGCGTCTCCATGGACGGCAGCGACCCGTCCAGCGAGGTGGCCGACGCCGTGGTGGCCGAGATCGAAGCCGCCGGAGGCACGGCGGTCGCCGTGGCCGGCGACGTCTCGGAGATGGAGGTGGGCCAGCGCATCGTGGACGCCGCGGTGGACAACTGGGGCTCCATCGACGGGGTGGTCTGCGTGGCCGGCATCGTGCGCGAGCGGATGCTGTTCAACATGAGCGAGGAGGAGTTCGACCACGTGGTCGGCGTCCACCTCAAGGGCCACTTCACCCTCTACAAGGCCGCCGCGGCGGTGATGCGCAAGCAGGAGACCGGCGGCAGCCTCATCGGCTTCACCTCGGGCGCCTTCGTGGCGTCGACGGCCCAGGCCAACTACTCGGCGGCCAAGGGCGGCATCGTGTCGCTGACCCGCAGCGCGGCGTTCGCCCTGCGGAAGTACGGCGTCAACGCCAACTGCATCGCCCCGGCGGCCATGACCCGCATGTCGGAGAACGTGCCGTTCGAGATCGAGGCCGGCGGCCCGGAGGCCATCGCCCCGCTGGCCGTCTACCTGATGTCCGACGCCGCCCGCGACGTCACCGCCCAGATCTACACCTGCACCGGCCGACGGATCGCCGTCTGGAACCAGCCGATCGAGATCCGGCACATGTGGGCCGACGACGGCGAGTCCTTCACCGTCGACGAGATCGCCACCAAGCTCCCGGCCACCATCGGCGACGAGGAGATGCCGATGTTCGCCGACCTGGAGCGCCGCATGAAGGAGATGGCGGCCGCCAAGGAGGGCGGCTCCTAGCCTCGTCGCCATGAGCTCCCCGTTCCCCGTTCCCGACTACGTGCCGGGCCACGGCCTGCTGGCCGGCCGGATCGTGGTGGTGACGGCCGCCGCCGGGGCGGGCATCGGTGCCGCGGTGGCCCGCAGGGCCGTCGAGGAGGGCGCCACGGTCGTGGTGTCCGACGTGCACGAGCGCCGCCTCGACGAGGCCGCCGACGCCCTCGCCGAGGTGGCCGGCGTCCGACCGCTGGCCCGCCTGTGCGACGTCCGCGACGAGGCCCAGGTGCAGGGCCTGCTCGACGCCGCGGTGGCCGAGCACGGCCGCATCGACGTCCTGGTCAACAACGCCGGCCTCGGTGGGGACACGCGCCTGGTGGACATGGCCGACGAGGAGTGGGACCGGGTGCTGGACATCAGCCTCACCGGAACCATGCGCTGCACCCGGGCCGCCCTGCGGATCATGGGTGGCCAGGGCCATGGCGTGATCGTCAACAACGCCTCGGTGCTGGGGTGGCGGGCGCAGGTGGGCCAGTCGCACTACGCGGCGGCCAAGGCCGGGGTCATGGCCCTGACCCGGTGCGCGGCCATGGAGGGCGTGGACGTCGGCGTCCGGGTCAACTGCGTGGCCCCGAGCTTTGCCACCCATCCGTTCCTCGCCAAGACCAGCAGCGAGGAGTTGCTGGCCGAGTTGGCCTCCCGCGAGGCGTTCGGACGGGGCGCGGAGCCGTGGGAGGTGGCCAACGTGGTGGTCTTCCTGGCCAGCGACTACTCGTCGTACCTGACCGGCGAGGTGGTCTCGGTCTCCAGCCAGCGGGCCTGAGCCCCGGGCCCGTCCGGCCCGACCACCCTCAGGCGAGCCGCCAGTCGGCCTTCCAGTCGCCCTCGTCGGCGTCGTCCCCCGGTTCGGCGACGGCCCGTCCGGCCCGCTGCATGGCCACCAGGTGGGCGTACACCGACGCACCGGCGGCCTTGTGGAGGTCCTCGTGGAGTCCCACGTACAGCTCGGCCACGATCGACGGGATGTCCCGCGGGCCGTCGGCCAGGGCCGCTGCGATCTGCTGGTCGCGCATCTCCCGGTGGTCGATCAGGGCGCGCACGTAGGGCAGCGGATCGGTGATGGCCGGCCCGTGGGTGGGGCGGTAGGTGGTCTCGGAACGGCCCAGGAGGCGCCGGAGGTTGGCCAGGTAGTGGTTGAGGTCCCCGTCGGGGGCCGGGACGACGGTGGTCGACCAGCCCATGACGTGGTCGCCGGTGAACGACGTCGCCTCCTCGCGTAGGGCGAAGCACAGGTGGTTGGAGATGTGGCCCGGGGTGTGCAGGGCCTCGAAGGCGAAGCCGTCGCCGTCCAGCACGTCGCCGTCGGCCACGACCACGTCGGGGACGAAGTGGCGGTCGCCGGCCCCCTCGCCGTCCTCCGACTCGGGTTCCTCGCCCTTCTGGATGGCCCGACGGACCCGTTCGTCGTGGGCGGCGATGGCCTCCGGTGGATGGGGTCCAAAGCCGAAGGTGGTGGCCCCGGTGGCCTCGGCGACCGCCGCGGTGGCCGGGGAGTGGTCGGGATGGGTGTGGGTGACCAGCAGGTGGGTGACCCGCTGGCCCTCGACGGCCCGCAGCACGGCCGCCACGTGGTCGTCGTCGTCCGGTCCGGCGTCGACGATGGCCACCTCGCCACCCGCTGCCGGGCCGACGATGAACGTGCCCGTGCCGTGGTAGGTGAACTTCGACGGGTTGCGGGCCACCACCCGGCGGACCAGGGGCGAGACCTGCTCGACGGCGCCGTACGGCGGGGGGTCCTCGGTACGGAACTCGGGGGGCACGCCCGCATCCTGCCTGACGGCGTACCGCCGGGCGGCGATCAGGCGGCGGGCCGCCCGGGAGGCCGACCCGGCGGACGGTGACTCAGGTGGCGCACTCCGACTCACCGATCTCGGCCACGTAGGGGCCGGTCTCGTCGTAGTCCACGTAGTACTCGGGGGCCTCGTCGGGCGTCGGGAACTGGTCCAGGTCCTTCAGCCCGGCAGCCACCTCCGACACGCCACCGACCCGCTCCATCCACTCGTGGAAGCGCTCGCCGGCCGTCCGCTCGCCGGCGAACCGGCGGACCACCCGGACGGTGGCCTCGGCGGCGTTCTTGGCGGGCAGCCGTAGGGCCTTCTGGCCGAAGCGGATGCTCTCCTGGCCGACGTAGCCGCCGAGCAGCATCTGGTAGCCGGGGGCCGGCTGGCCGTGGGCCCGCCGTTCGGCGCCGAAGAAGCCGATGTCGGCCGCGTGGTGCTGGCCGCAGCTGTTGGTGCAGCCCGAGATGTTCATCCGCACGCCGCCCACCTCGGCCAGACCGGCCTCGTCGAGGGCGCTGCCGATGGCGCCGGCCAGGCCGCGGCTCTGGGTGACGGCCAGGTTGCAGGTGTCGGCACCGGGGCAGGCCACGACGTCGCGGGACAGCTCGGCACCCGGCTTCGCCATGTCGGCGGCCACCAGCCGCTCGTACAGGGCGGGCAGCTGTTCCTCGGCGAGGTCGCGGAGCACCAGGTTCTGGCGGTTGGTGACCCGGATGTCGACGTCGAACTCGCGGACCATGGCGGCCACGGCCCGGAACTGGACCGAGGTGACGTCGCCCAGGGCACACCAGGCGTAGGCCGAGACGGTGCCGTTGGCCGCGCCCCGGACCACGTTGGCCTCCACCCAGCGGTCGTAGTCGGACTTGGCCCCGAGGGTCACCGGGGTGCCCTGGCCCATGGGGGTGGGGGTGATGCCGTCGGCCACGCCAGCCGGCTCGTCGCCCCACTCGGCGACCACCTCGGGCACGCCGCCCGGCCACGTCGCCGACGCGGGCAGCAGCTTGCGGGTGGCCACCACCCGGCGGCGGACCTCGTCGATGCCCAGCTGGTCGACCACCCACTTGAGGCGGGCCCGCAGCTTGTTGTCCCGGTTGCCGGTCTGCTCGAACACCCGCAGGACCGCCTCGATGGTGGCCAGCAGGTCCTCGCGGGGCGTGAAGTCCTCGAGGGCCAGGGCGGGGAACGGCGTGGTGCCGAGGCCGCCGGCGATGTACACGCGGAAGCCCCGCTCGACGCTGCCGTCCTCGAAGGTGCGCGTCGCGGCGATCACGCCCACGTCGTTGAACATGGCCTGGCCACAGTCGGTGTCACAGCCCGAGAAGTTGATCTTGAACTTGCGGGGCAGGCGCTGGCCCAGCGGGTTGCGGACGAAGTGCCGGTAGGCGGCCTCCGACCAGGCGGTGACGTCGAGGACCTCCATGGGGCAGGCGCCGGCCAGGTGGCAGCCCTGGACGTTGCGGACCGTGTCGCCGCACGCCTCCCGGGTGGTGAGGCCCACGGTGGCCAGGCGGCGCATGACCTCGGGGATCTCGGCCAGCTCGACGAAGTGGAACTGGATGTTCTGGCGGGTGGTGATGTGGCCCCAGCCGCGGCTGTGGTCGTCGATGACGTCGGCCAGCAGGTCCAGCTGGTCGGCGGTCATGGCGCCGTAGGGGACCTTGACCCGGACCATCTGGTTGGTGCCGCCCTGGCGCTGCCCGTAGATGCCGTTGTTGAGGCGGAAGACGCGGAAGACGTCCTCCTCGATGCGGCCCGCCTGATAGCCGGCCAGCATCTCCTCGAACTTGGCGATGTCGGCCGCCATCTCGGGGTCGATGGGCGATTCGGCGCGGGTGGCGTCGGTCTCGTGGGTGAGGCTCATGGTGGCTGCTTCCTGGGTGCGTTCCGGGTGGGGTCAGGTCAGGTCGGCGGCGAGGCGTTCCAGCTCGTCGTCGTGGATGCGGGGATGGCCGTCGACCACGTCGAGGCCGGCGACGGTGCCGATGACGAGCACGGCCGGGGCATCGACAGGGTGGTCGTCGAGGGCGGCCAGCGTGGTACGGAGCGTGCGCTGGGCGTCGGTGGTGGCTGACTGGACGGCGGCCACCGGGGTGTCGGGGGCCATCCCGGCGTCCAGCAGGCGTTCGGCGATGGCGCCGGCCCGCGACGCCCCCATGAGGACGACCAGCGTGGTGCCGAGACGGGCCAGGGCGTCCCAGTCGAGGTGGCGGGACGCCGCGGGGTCCTCGTGGCCGGTGACCACGGTGAAGCCGCTGGCGTGGCCCCGCATGGTGACGGGGATGCCCGCGGCGGCCGGTCCGGCGATGGCCGAGGTGATGCCGGGCACCACCTCGACGTCGACGCCGGCGGCCCGCAGTGCCTCGGCCTCCTCGCCACCGCGGCCGAAGACGAACGGGTCGCCGCCCTTGAGGCGGACGACCACGTCGTGGCGCCGGGCGGCCTCGAGCAGGACGGCGTGGATGCGGGCCTGGGCGTCGGTGGGACCTCCCGGCCGCTTGCCGACGTCGATCCGCTCAGCCCACGGGGCGGCCAGGTCGAGGATCCGCGGGTCGACCAGGCGGTCGTGGACGACCACGTCGGCGGTCTCCAGCAGGCGGAGCGCCCGGAGGGTGAGGAGTTCGGGGTCGCCGGGCCCGGCGCCCACCAGGTGGACGGTCACCGTCCGACCCCGGTCAGGCCGACGGCGCTGCGGAGGCGGTGGCGGGCGGCGTCGAGGTCTCCGGCCCGGACCAGGTCGACCAGGTCGTCGTCGAGGGCGTCGTCCCATCCGGGTGATTCGCTGGTCCCGGTCGAGGCCCGCAGTTCGGTGCGGACCTCGGCGGCCAGGGACACGACGGTGGCGTGCTCCGGGCCCACCGTGGCGTCGATGGTGCGGCGCAGCCAGGCGGCCACCGCGGGGCTGCGGCCGTTGGTGGAGACGGTGACCTGCAGGTCGTCGCGGGAGGTGACGGCGGGCAGGGTGAACGAGCAGTGCTCGGGGTCGTCGGCGCTGTTGAGCCACACGTCGGCCGCCTCGGCGTCCCAGTAGACCTGTCCGTCGACGGCCGGGTCGCCGGTGGCCGACACGGCCAGGCGGTAGGACGCCACCTCGCCCCGGCGGTAGGGGCGCCGGTGCCAACGGAGGCGGTGGTCGTCGGCGATCTCGTCCACCACCTCGGGGGCCACCACGGTGACGTCGGCGCCGGCGGCCAGCAGGCCGCGGACCTTGCGGGCGGCCACGGAGCCGCCGCCCACGACGAGGGCGCGCCGACCGGACAGGTCGAGGTTCACGGGGTAGGGGGTGGTGCTCACAGGTGCAGTCCGCATTCGGTCTTGGCGGAGTCGGCCCAGCGGCCGCTCCGGGGGTCGGTCTCGTCCAGGGGCCGCTCGGTGCACGGCCAGCATCCCACCGAGGTGAATCCGTCGGCGAAGAGGGGGTTGCGGATCACGTCGTGCTCGGCCACGTGGCGGTCGGCCTCGGCTGCCGGCCAGGCGGCCAGGGGGTTGATCTTGACGAGGCCCCGCCGGTCCACCTCGACGATCGGGGTCCGGGCCCGCTGCGGACCGTCGTCGCGGCGCAGGCCCGACATCCAGGCGGCCCGACCGGCCAGCGCCCGGTCCAGCAGCTCGACCTTCCGGGAACCGCAGCAGGCGGCCTGTCCGTCGGCCCACACGTCGGCCGCGTCGGCGTCGGGGCGCTCGACCCGGAGGTTCAGCCGGTACCTGGCCTGGGCGCGACGGGCGACCCGGAGCGTCTCGGCGAAGTGGAAGCCGGTGTCCAGGAAGACCACCTCGACCTCGGGGTCGACACCGGTGGCGAGGTCCACCAGCAGGGTGTCCTGGAAGGAGGTGGTGAGGCACAGGGAGTCGCCGAAGGCGTCCACGGCCCAGCGGATGATCGTCTCCGGATGGGCGGCCTCGAAGCGCTCGTTCAGGCCGTCGATGTCGGCCACCGCCGGATGGGACGGCGTGCGGGGCCGACGGAGGAAGACGGGGACGGTCCGCTCGAGGGTGGTGTTCTGGGTGGTCATGGCGCGTGGCGACCCGGGTGGGAAACCTGAGTGATCTGGTCGGGATTGCGACCAACCTACCGAGGCCGGACGGCCGAAACAATGAAAAGATGATCGGAATAGTCGGGATTCACTCCGGCTCCCGCCGAGGGCAGACTCGGGGCCATGCGCCGCTCCATCGACGACTACCCCTTCGACGCCGCCGACTATCCGCCGGACTACGAGGACGACGAGCTCACGCCCATCTCCTGGGCGGTCGGCATCAGCGACGACTACGCCGACGCCGAGCCGAGGGTCATGCTCACCGTGGAGGAGGTGGGCCGGGCCGGCCAGGGCCTGGTCGGCCACCTGTCGCCGGACATCGCCCGTCGCCTCCGGGCCGCCATCCGCGACGCCCTGGCCGAGATCGGCGAGGACGCCGGTCGTTAGGAAACGGGTCGCTGGGAGCCGGACCGGGTGCGGGCGATCCTGGCGGCCACGTACTCGACGAAGAAGCCCTCGTAGCGGGCCTGTACCTCGGGGAGCCGCCAGTCGTCGCCGGTGACGACGCCCCGGCACGCGTCCGTCCCGCAACCGCAGTCCAGCCGGTAGTCGTCGGTGCGGGCCATGGCGTAGTCGTGGCAGAGCTCCTCGTCGACGGCGATGTCCCGCATGGCCACGTAGAGCACCTGGCCGCGGAAGCCGACGTTGGCGTCGCACGAGTGGTTGATGCGGATGGCCGTCTCGTCCACCTCGGCGGCCGTCCGGGGCGACAGGTAGAGGTCGTCGTCGATCTGGAGGCTCTGGTCGCCGATCTCGGCGGTGAGGCGAACCACCTCGTCCCGGTGGACGATGTGGCCGGCCTTCACGGCGACGAGTTCGCCGGCGGCGATGGGCTCGACGGCGAAGACGCCCAGCCCGGCCACGGCGCCGTCCCGGACCTCGATGCGGGGCGACCGCCAGCAGCGGATGGGAGGCACGGGACCGGTCAGGCGCCGCCGGGGCCCGTCGCGTCGTCCAGGTAGGCGGGACCCTCCCCGCCACCGTGCACCTCGACGCAGGTGCCGGTCACCCAGCGGGCCAGCGGCGAGGACAGGGCCAGCACCATGTCGGCCACGTCGTCGGGCCGACCCAGGCGCCCCGCGGCCAGGTTGCCGGCCACGGCGGCCTGCCCGTCGGCGTCGCCGTAGAAGGCGGCGGACTCCTCGGTCACGATCATCCCGACGGTCACGGCCACCACCCGGATGGCCGGGCCCCACTCGTGGGCCAGGGTCAGGGTCATGTTCTCCAGGCCGGCCTTGGCCGCCCCGTAGGCCACCCCCAGCGGGTTGGGACGGGTCCCGCTGACCGAGGACACGTTCACGATCACCCCGCCGCCGTCCTGGGTGGACATGGCGGGGTGCACGGCCTGGCTGAACGTCATGGGGGCGGTCAGGTTCAGGGCGATGACCTTCTCGTTGAACCGCGGCGACACGGTGGCCGATTCGGCGGCCGGCGCCCCGCCGGCGTTGTTGACCAGCACGTCGATGCGCCCCGAGCGCTCGAGCGCCGCGGCCACCACGGCGGCCACCTGGTCGGGATCGCGCACATCGGCGGCCACGAACGCCGCGGTGCGGGTTCCGTCCGTGGAGCACACCGGCTCGGCGGGTTCGCTGCGGGCGCAGGTCACCACGTCGGCGCCGGCGTCCAGGAAGCTGGTGGCGATCACCCGGCCGAGGCCGCGCGACCCGCCGGTCACCACGACCGACCGGCCGGTGAAGTCCAGGGGAGCGTCGGGGAGGGCCACGACGGGGACGCTAACCGGCGCCCGAGGTGACGGATCGCACAAATCTGACACACCGTCAGGATTTCCGTCGAGGGGTCGTACGGCCTACCGTCATGGCCGTGACCACCACCTACGCCGCCTCGGCGCTGCCCGCCCCCGACGGGCGCCCCGACAAGCGGATGACCGAGGACGACGTCGTCGCCCGACTCTCCGACGGCATGACCATCGGCATCGGCGGCTGGGGATCCCGTCGCAAGCCCATGTCGCTGGTCCGGGCCATCGCCCGCAGCGAGCTCACCGACCTCACCATCGTCTGCTACGGCGGACCCGAGGTGGGCATCCTGTCGGCGCTGGGCAAGCTCCGGCGGGCCGTCTACGGCTTCGTCTCGCTGGACTCCATCCCGTTGGAGCCCCACTTCCGCCAGGCCCGCCAGCAGGGGACCATCGAGGTGACCGAGCTGGACGAGGGCGCCTTCTACCTGGGGCTGCTGGCCGCCGCCCACCGCGTGCCCTTCTACCCGACCCGGGCCGGGCTGGGCAGCGACATGATGCTCATGAACCCCGACCTGGCCACCGTGACCTCGCCGTATCCGGACGCCGACGGCGTCCACGAGGAGCTCGTCGCCATCCCGGCCTTCCAGCTCGACGCCTCGCTGATCCACATGAACCGGGCCGACGCGGCGGGCAACGGCCAGTTCCTCGGCCCGGACCTCTACTTCGACGACCTGTTCGCCAAGGCCGCGGCGGCCACCTACCTGTCCTGCGAGAAGGTCGTCCCCACCGGCGACCTGCTGGCCGAGGGCTCGCTGCACACGCTGAAGATCCCCCGCCTGTTCGTGGACGGCGTGGTCCAGGCGCCCCGGGGCGCCCACTTCACCGAGTGCCCACCTGACTACGGGCGCGACGAGGCCTTCCAACGGGCCTACGCGGCCACCGCCAAGGATCCCGACGCCTGGCGGACCTTCGTGGAGCGGTGGCTGGAGGCGCCGAGCCACGAGGCCTACCTCGACAGGCTCGCCGCGGAGCGGGGGGACGACCGTGGCTGACCAGACCGGACCCGCCACGCGGGACGAGATCTGCGCGGTGGCCATCGCCGAGGCCTTCCGGGGCGACGGCGAGGTGCTGTGCAACCCCATCGGCACCACGCCGATCATCGGCGGCCGCCTGGCCCGGGCCACCTTCGAGCCGGCCATGGTCATGACCGACGCCATCTCCGTCCTGGCCGCCAACCCGCTGACCGTCGGCGACGACGACGCCGAGCGCCTCGTCGAGGCCTGGATGCCGTACCGCGACGTGTTCGACGTGGTCTGGTCGGGCCGTCGCCACGTGGTCATGGGGGCCAGCCAGATCGACGCCCACGGCAACCAGAACCTGGCCGCCATCGGCGACTGGCGTCGTCCCAAGGCCCAACTGCTGGGCCTGCGCGGCGCCCCCGGCAACCTCGTGAACCACGCCACCACCTACTGGGTGCCCAACCACTCCACACGGTCGTTCGTGCCGTCGGTCGACGTCGTGTCCGGCCCCGGCTACGACCGGGTGGCGCCGCTGTCCGCCGCCATCCGGGACGGCCACGAGATCCGCCGGGTGGTGTCCAACCTGGCCGTGCTGGACTTCGAGGCTCCCGACGGGGGAGCCGATGACGGGCCCCGCCGCATGCGCCTGCGGTCGGTCCACCCGGGCGTGACGGTCGACGAGGTGGTCGAGGCCACCGGCTTCGAGTTGGTCGTCCCCGACGAGGTCCCCGAGAGCCGGCTGCCCACCGACGAGGAACTCCACCTCATCCGCGAGGTGCTGGACCCCCACGGGTACCGCAAGGCCGAGTTCGGAGGCTGACCCGTGGCCGACCCGCGGCTCCACACCCGCTTCTGCGACCTGGTCGGTGTGCGCCACCCCATGGTCCAGACGGGCATGGGCTGGGTGTCGGGGTCCCGCCTGACGGCGGCCACCGCGGAGGCCGGTGGCCTGGGGATCATCGCCGCCGCGCCCATGACCTTCGAGCAGATGGCGACGGCCATCGACGAGGTCCGGGCGGCCACCGACGCCCCGTTCGGCGTGAACCTGCGCACCGACGCCGCCGACGTGGACCGCCGCGTCGACCACCTGATCGCCGAGGGCGTCCGGGTGGCGTCGTTCGCCCAGGCCCCCGGACGGGCCATCGTGGAGCGCCTCAAGGAGGCCGGGGTCGTGGTCATCCCGACCATCGGGGCCCGCCGCCACGCCGAGAAGGTGGCCGAGTGGGGCGTCGACGCCGTCATCGCCCAGGGCGCCGAGGGCGGCGGCCACACCGGCACCGTCCCCACCACGCAGCTCGTCCCCCAGGTGATCGACGCCCTGGACGGCACCGGCGTGGCCGTGGTCGCCGCCGGCGGCTTCACCGACGGCCGCGGCCTGGCCGCGGCGCTGGCCTGGGGGGCCGATGCCATCGCCATGGGCACCCGCTTCCTGCTCACCACCGACAGCGACGTGCCCGAGGCCGTCAAGGCCGTCTACCTGGCCACCCCCGTCACCGGCACCGTGGTCACCCGGGCCATCGACGGCGCGCCGCAGCGGGTCATCGACACCGACCTGGTCCGCCACCTCGAGCGCTCCCGCCTGCTGGCCTTCCCCCGGGCCGCCGCCAACGCCCTGCGCTTCCGCCGCCTGACCGGGACCGGCCTCGGCGAGTTGCTGGCCGAGGGCCTGCGCATGAAGCGCAACTCGGAGCTCACCTGGGGCCAGGTGGCCATGGCGGCCAACGCCCCGATGCTGACCCGGGCCACCATGGTGGAGGGCCGCACCGAGGTGGGGATCCTGCCCACCGGCCAGGGCGTCGGCTCGATCGAAGAACTGCCCAGCAGCGGCGAGCTGGTGGCGCGCACCGTCGCCGAGGCCACCGCGGCGCTGGACCGACTGGTGGCGGCGGGGGAGGGCTGACGACGTGGACCTCGACTTCACGCCCGGGCAGCTGGCCTTCCGCGACGAGGCGCGGGCCTGGCTGGCCGACCACCTCCCGGCCGAGCCGCTACCCGCCATGGACACCCCCGAGGGCTTCGAGCGCCACCGCGAGTGGGAGGGCGTCCTCCACGATGACCGCTGGTCGGTGGTGGCGTGGCCCGAGGCGTACGGCGGCCGCGACGTCGGCCTCGTGGAGTGGCTGCTGTTCGAGGAGGAGTACTACCGCTCCGGTGCCCCGGGCCGGGTCAACACCAACGGCATCAGCCTGCTCGGCCCCACCCTCTACGCCTTCGGGACCGACGCCCAGAAGGACCGCTTCCTGCCCCGCATGGCCTCCGGCGAGGAGATCTGGGCCCAGGGGTGGTCCGAACCCGACTCGGGCAGCGACCTGGCGTCCATCTCCACGAAGGGGATCCGCGACGGCGAGTGGTTCGTCCTCGACGGGCAGAAGACCTGGTGCTCCCGGGGGGCATGGGCCGACTGGATGTTCTGCATCGTCCGTACCGACCCCGACTCGGAACGCCACCGCGGCCTGTCGTACCTGCTGGTCCCCGCCGACGCCGAGGGCCTGGAGCGCCGGCCGGTGGGCCGCCTCGACGGGGAGCCGGCCTTCGCCGAGCTGTTCTTCGACGGCTGCCGGGTCCACGAGTCGAACCTGCTGGGTGGCGAGGGCGAGGGCTGGAGCGTCGCCATGGCCACCACGTCCAGCGAACGGGGCCTGAACCTGCGGGCCCCCGGACGCTTCCTGGCCGCTGCCGACCGCCTGGCCGACCTCTACCGGGAGCTGGCCGACGACGGGTCGGCCGACCCGGGGCTGCTCGACGAGGTGGTCCGGGCGTGGACCGGGGCGCAGGCCTACCGGTGGCAGACCTACCGCACGGCGGCCCGCCTGTCCGGCGGGGGAGAGCTGGGCGCCGCCTCGTCGATGATGAAGGTCTTCTGGTCGGAGCTGGACGTCGAGTTGCACGCCACCGCACTGCGCCTCCTCGGCGACCGGGCCGAGCTGGTGGACGCGGCGCCCGACGCCGTGGACGGCGGGGCCTGGATGTCGGGCTACCTGTTCAGCCTGTCGGGCCCCATCTACGCCGGGACCAACGAGATCCAGCGCAACATCATCGCCGAGCGGGTGCTCGGCCTCCCGAGGAAGTAGGCGCGGCCGTGGACGTCACCTTCGGCGAGGACCGGGAGCTGTTCGCCTCGACGCTCCGCGAGGTGCTGGACGACCGCTGTGGCCCGGCTGCCGTGCGGGCCTCGTGGGACGACCCGGCCGGCCGGGTGGAAGGCCTGTGGGCGTTGCTGGCCGAGACGGGGATCCTGGGCCTGCTGGTGCCCGAGGACCACGGCGGCCTGGGCATGGACGAACGCGACCTGGTCCTGCTGCTCGAGGAGCTGGGGCGGGCGGCCTGCCCGGACCCGGTGTCCGAGCACGCCGCGGTGGTCGTCCCGGTCCTGCGCGACCTGGCCTCGGAGGCGTCGCGGGAGCGGTGGCTGCCCGGCCTGGCCGACGGCTCGGTGGTGGCCACCGCCGGATCGCCGGTCGACCGTCCGGTCCTGGCGGGAGCCTCGGCCGACCTCGTGCTGCTGGTCGTCGACGGCGCGCTCCACGCCGTGCCCGGCGACGCCGTGACCGCCACCGGTCAGGCCGGGGTCGACGGTTCCCGTCGCCTGGCCACCGTGGACGCCGCCACCTCGGCCGACACGCTGGTCTCCGACGATCCCTCGGCCGTCGACGTCCTCCTCGACCGGGGGGCGTGGGCGTCCGCCGCCCAGGGCCTCGGCGTGGCCCAGCGCCTGCTGGACCTGACCGTGGAGTACGTGGCCGAACGCGAGCAGTTCGGTCGCCCGGTGGGCGTGAACCAGGCCGTCAAGCACCACTGCTCGAACGTGGCCATCGCCCTCGAGTTCGCCCGGCCGCTGGTCCACGTGGCGGCGTGGACCCTGGCCACCGGCCGGCTCCCGGAGGGCACCGTCCCGCCGTCGGCCGACGTGCCCCCCGCCTCGGTGGCGGCGTCGATGGCCAAGGCGGCCGTCTCCGACGCCCTCGACCTGGCGTGTCGCTCGGCGCTCCAGTGCCACGGAGCCATCGGCTACACCATCGAGTACGACCTGCAGCTCTGGCTCAAGCGGGGCTGGGCCCTGTCGGCGTCGTGGGGCGACGCCCGCCACCACCGCCGCCGGATCGCCGCCGGCCTGGGCCTGACCGCCGTCCGGTCCGGAGGCTGACCCCCTTTCCCCCCCCTCCCCGGGGGCCGGGC
>JAERSW010000042.1 GCA_016845305.1 Acidimicrobiales bacterium | reverse complement strand
CCTGATGGAGAACGTCCTCGCCGGCCGGTACGCCAGCCGGCCCATGGTCGACCTGTGGACCCCCGAGGCCAAGGTCGTCATGGAGCGCGAGCTGTGGATCGCGGTCATGGAGGCCCAGCGGGCCCTCGGCATCGACATCGGCGACGACGTGGTGGCCGACCACCGGGCCGTCGTGGACCGGGTCGACCTCGACTCGATCCGCGAGCGCGAGCGGATCACCCGCCACGACGTCAAGGCCCGCATCGAGGAGTTCTGCGCCCTGGCCGGCCACGAGCACGTCCACAAGGGCATGACGTCCCGGGACCTCACCGAGAACGTCGAGCAGCTGCAGGTGCGGCGCAGCCTCGAGGTGGTGCGCGACCGGATGGTCGCCGCCCTGGCCCGCCTGGCCCGCCTCGCCGCCGAGTACGACGGGCTCGTGATGGTGGGGCGCAGCCACAACGTGGCCGCCCAGGCCACGACGTTGGGCAAGCGGTTCGCCACGGCCGCCGAGGAGCTGCTGGCCGCCTACCGCCGGGTCGACGACCTGCTGGCCGCCTACCCGTTGCGTGGCCTCAAGGGCCCGGTCGGCACCCAGCAGGACCAGCTCGACCTGCTGGACGGCGACCACGATGCCCTCGACCGCCTCGAGGGCCTGGTGGCCGACCACCTGGGCTTCGCCCGCACGCTCGACTCGGTCGGGCAGGTGTATCCCCGGTCGCTGGACTTCGACGTGGTGTCGGCCCTCGTCCAGGCGTCGGGCGGGCCGGCCAACCTGGCCCGCACCATCCGCCTCATGGCCGGCAACGAGCTGGCCACCGAGGGGTTCCGGCCCGGCCAGGTCGGCTCGTCAGCCATGCCCCACAAGATGAACGCCCGGTCCTGCGAGCGGGTCGGGGGCCTGGCCGTCGTGCTGCGCGGCCACCTGGCCATGGTGGGCGGCCTCGTCGGCGACCAGTGGAACGAGGGCGACGTGAGCTGCTCGGTGGTGCGCCGCATCGCCCTGCCCGACGCCTTCCTGGCCGCCGACGGCCTCTTCCAGACCTTCCTCACCGTGCTCGACGAGTTCGGCGCCTACCCGGCGGTCGTGGAGCGGGAGCTGCGGCAGTACCTCCCCTTCCTGGCCACCACCCGGGTGCTGGTGGCCGCCGTGCAGGCCGGCATGGGGCGCGAAGAGGCACACGAGGCCATCAAGGGCCACGCCGTGGCCGCCGCCCTGGCCCGTCGGGAGGACGGCGTGTCCGAGACCGACCTCCTCGATCGCCTGGCCGCCGACGAGCGCCTGCCGCTGGACCGGGCCGCCCTCGACGGCCTCCTGGCCGACCCATCGGCCTTCGTCGGCAACGCCTCGGCCCAGGTGACCGCCGTGGTCGAACGGGTGGCCGACGTGGTGGCCGCCCATCCGCAGGCCGCCGCCTACGATCCCGAACCGATCCTCTGAGTCCCCCCAGGAGCGACATGTCCGACCGGATCCCCCTGCCACACCTCCACTCCGGCAAGGTGCGCGACGTCTACGACGCCGGCGACGACCGCCTGCTCATGGTCACCTCGGACCGCATCTCGGCCTTCGACGTGGTCATGTCCGAGCCCATCGCCGACAAGGGCCGCGTGCTCACGGCCATGACCGCCTTCTGGTTCGAGCAGTTCGCCGACTCGGTGTCCGGACACCTGATCGCCACCGACACCGGGGCGATCGACGCGGCGCTCGGCGGCGGCACCGACCCCGACGTGCTGGCCGATCTGGCCGGCCGCACGATGCTCTGCCACCGGGCCGAGATGCTGCCCATCGAGTGCATCGTGCGCGGCTACATCACCGGTTCGGCGTGGAAGGAGTACCGGACCTCGGGGACCATGCACGGCACCCCGATGCCCGACGACCTGCTGGAGGCCAGCCGCCTGCCCGAGCCGGTCTTCACGCCGTCGACGAAGGCCGACGAGGGCCACGACGTGAACATCTCGTACGCCGAGGCGGTCGACCTGGTGGGCACCGAGGTGGCCGAGCAGGCCCGCGACCTGTCGATCGCCTGCTACCTGCGGGGCGCCGAGTGGGCCGCCGAGCGGGGGATCGTCATCGCCGACACCAAGTTCGAGTTCGGCATGGTCGACGGCCGCCTGGTGCTGGCCGACGAGGTGCTGACCCCCGACTCGTCGCGCTTCTGGCCCGCCGAGCTGTGGGAGCCGGGGGCCACCCCGCCGTCGTTCGACAAGCAGCCGGTCCGCGACCACCTCGACGGCCTGGACTGGGACAAGCAGCCGCCGCCGCCGGCCCTGCCCGACGAGGTCGTCTCGGCCACCTCGTCGCGCTACGTCGAGGCCTACGAGCGCATCACCGGCCGGTCGTTCGCCGACTGGCCCGGCGTGGGCGCCTGACCGGAGGTTCGGAGATGGAGTTCGACGTGCTGGTGGACGTGCGCCTGCGGGGCGGGATCTCCGATCCCGCGGGCGCCACGATCGAGCGGGCCCTGCCCGCGCTGGGCTACGACGGCGTGTCCGGGGTGAGCGTCGGCAAGACGGTCCGGTTCACCATGGAGGCGGCCGACGAGGCCGAGGCAGCGGCCCGGGCCGGCGACCTGTGCGCCTCGTTCCTGACCAACCCGGTCATCGAGGACGCCGAGGTGACCGTCCGTCCGGCGGACGGCTGATGGCCACCACCGTCGGGGTCGTCGTCTTCCCCGGGACGAACTGCGAGATGGACGCCGTCACCGCGGTGGAGGGGCTCGGCGGTTCGGGTCGCCTGTTGTGGCACGGCGACGACGACCTGTCCGGCGTCGACGCGGTGGTCGTGCCCGGCGGGTTCGCCCACGGCGACTACCTGCGGCCCGGCGCCATCGCCCGGTTCTCGCCGATGATGGGGGCCGTGGCCCGGTTCGCCGCCGACGGCGGGCCGGTGGTCGGGATCTGCAACGGCTTCCAGGTGCTGACCGAGGCCGGCCTGTTGCCCGGCGCCCTCCAGAAGAACCGCGGGCTCAAGTTCCTGTGCCAGCCGGCCACGCTGCGGGTCGAGACCACGGCGTCGGCCCTGACCGGTCGGGCCTCGGTGGGCGACGAGCTCTCGGTGCCCATCAACCACTTCGAGGGCAACTACACCTGCGACGACGAGACGCTGGCCCGCCTGCGCGACGAGGACCGGATCGTGCTGCGCTACGTCGACAATCCGAACGGATCGATGGACGACATCGCCGCGGTGTGCAACGAGGGTCGCAACGTGGTGGGGCTGATGCCGCACCCCGAGCGGGCCTGCGACGAGCTGCTGGGAAGCGCCGACGGGGCGATCCTGATGGCGTCGCTCCTGGCCGCGGCCTGAGCCCCGACCGTCGGGTCCCGGCCCCGGCGCCCGCTCGGGCGGACGGGTTGCCTAGACGGAGCGGCGGATGCCGGCGGTCTTGAGCGTGGCGGCCGAGACGCCCACCTCGCGCCAGGCGGCGTACGAGATGCCCCGTCGCCCGCCGTACGACGCGGCGTGCCGCACGAAGCCCTCCTCGAGGGCCTCCATGTCGACGGTGCCGGCGGCGTTCAGGGCCTCCAGCTCGGTCTCGAGGTCCATGCGCTGCTGGATGAGGCCGAGGCGCTTGGTGACGCTGGCGCCGTCCATCTGCGCGTCGATGGCGGACAGCTGCTTGGCGACGCTCTCGGGGGTGCGCTTGCGGCCCCGGCGGGGGGCGTTCTGCTCGAGCGCCTTGAGGTAGTCGCGGACCCCGGCCACCTCGGTCTTCTCGGCATCGGTCATCTTCGTGCGCGCCATGGGGCTCGCTCCTTCTTTTTACTTTCACTGTCGCGGCGGGACTGCCGGGATCCGGGGGACGATCGGCCTGGAGGAAACCCCGGGAGGAAACCCTAAGGAAGAATCGGCCGGATCGTGATTCTTTTCCACGATAGAACACGTTCTACTGCTGTGACAACCAGGGAGAATTGGAGGAAAGAATTCGGGAACGTCCTGTCGCCCCCCGGCCGGTCGGACGTCACCGCCGGGGAGGGTCCGGCGGTTGACCGGCGGGGAGTACGGTGCCCGGCGTGAGCGACCTCAGCCCCGAGCCCCTCCACCGGGCCCTCGGCCTCACCGACGACGAGGCCGTGAAGATCGACGAGATCCTGGGGCGGGAGGCAAACGGCCTCGAGTTGGCCATGTACTCCGTCATGTGGTCCGAGCACTGCTCCTACAAGAGCAGTCGCATCCACCTCAAACGGCTCCCCACCGAGGCCCCGTGGGTGCTGGTCGGGCCCGGTGAGAACGCCGGCGTGGTCGACGTGGGCGACGGCATCGCGGCGGCCATCCGCATCGAGTCCCACAATCACCCGTCGGCCATCGAGCCCTACCAGGGGGCGGCCACCGGCGTGGGCGGCATCCTCCGCGACATCTTCACCATGGGCGCCCGCCCCATCGCCCTGATGGACCCGCTCCGCTTCGGCCCCCTCGACGATCCCCGTAGCCGGTGGATCGCCGAGGGCGTCGTGTCCGGCGTGTCCGGCTACGGCAACGCGGTGGGCGTGCCCACCGTGGGCGGCGAGGTCGTGTTCGACGAGACCTACCGGGGCAACCCGCTGGTCAACGTCCTGTGCCTGGGCATCCTGCCCACCGAGCGCCTCGTCCTCGGCCAGGCCTCCGGCGTGGGCAACCTCGCCGTCCTGCTCGGCTCCAGCACCGGTCGCGACGGCATCGGCGGCGTCAGCGTCCTGGCCTCGGCCGGCTTCTCCGAGGACGACGACGGCGACAAGCGTCCCAGCGTCCAGGTCGGCGACCCCTACGAGGAGAAGCGCCTCATCGAGGGCTGCCTCCAACTGCTCGACGAGGGCCTGGTGGTCGGCATCCAGGACCTCGGCGGCGCCGGGCTGACGTGCGCCACCAGCGAGACGGCGTCGCGTGGCGGCGTCGGCATGGACGTCGACGTGTCGGCCGTGCCCCGCCGGGAGCCCGGCATGGAGGCCCACGAGGTCATGACCAGCGAGTCCCAGGAGCGGATGCTGGCCATCGTCGAACCCGATGGCCTCGACCGGGTGCTGGCCATCTGCGAACGCTGGGAGGTGGCGGCCACCGTCATCGGCCGGGTCACCGACGGGGGTGCCCTGCGGATCCTCGACGGCTTCGAGGGCGAGGTGCTGGCCGAGGTGCCCGCCGCGTCGCTCCACGAGGACGCCCCCCTCTACGACCGCCCCCGTTCGGCGCCCGCCGACCCCGCCGGTCCGCCGGCCGACGACCTGGCCGCCCCCAGCGACCCGGGTGCCGAGTTGCTGGACCTGCTGGCCGACCCGGCATGGGTGTACCGCCAATACGACCACCAGCTGTTCCTGAACACCGTGGTCGGCCCGGGCGACGACGCCACCGTGCTCAAGCTCCGCCACCCGGTCACCGGCGAGGAGACGGGTCGCGGCCTGGCCATGAGCACCGATGGCAACCACCGCTGGTGTGCCGTGGACCCGCGTGCGGGTACGGCCCTGGTGGTCGCCGAGTCGGTCCTGAACCTGGCCTGCGTGGGCGCCCGTCCGCTGGCCGTCGTGAACTGCCTCAACTTCGGCAATCCCGAGCACCCCGAGGTGATGTGGCAGTTCTCCGAGGCCGTGGACGGCATGGGCGACGCCTGCCGGGCCTTCGACGTCCCGGTCATCGGCGGCAACGTGAGCCTCTACAACGAGTCGGCGGGCACCGACATCGACCCGACGCCGGTCATCGGCCTGCTCGGCGTGGTCGACGACCTGTGCAGCCGCCCCCCGGGGGCCACGCTCGTCGACGGGCACCGCCTCGTGCTGCTCGGCCCCGACGCCACCTCGCTGGCCGGATCGCTGTGGGCCGCCGCCCACGGCGCCACCGCCGGCGTGCTGGCCCCGCTCGACACGGACCTGCACCTCCGGGTAGCCGTCCTGGTCCGCTCGCTGGTCGTAGACGGCCTGGTGGACGGCGTCCACGACGTCTCGGCCGGCGGACTCGGCGTGGCCGTGGCCGAGATGGTGGCCCGCTCCGGCGTGGGTGCCCACCTGGCCCGCATCGCCGACCACGCCGCCCTGTTCGGCGAGGGTCCCAGCCGGGTCGTCGTGGCCGTCGACCCGGAGCGCCTCACCGAGGTGCTGGCCGCCGCCGAGGCCGCCGAGGTGCCCACCAGCCGGATCGGCCTGGCCACCGGCGACCGCCTGGTGGTCAAGGACCTGCTCGACGTGCCCGTGGACCACCTGCGCGCGGCACACCGCGACCGGCTCCCCGCCGCCCTCGGATCGGGGACCACGAACCGATGACCGACCGGGCCGTCGAGAGGGAGCAGTCCCCGGCGGCCGGTGCGGACGACGACACCCCCCGCGAGGCCTGCGGCGTCTTCGGGGTGTTCGCACCGGGCCAGCCGGTGGCCCACCTGACCTACCTCGGCCTGTACGCCCTCCAGCACCGCGGCCAGGAATCGGCCGGCATGGCGGTCAGCGACGGCGAGGCCCTCACCGTGGTCAAGGACATGGGCCTGGTGTCCAACGCCTTCGACGACCGCACGTTGGCCGCCCTGACCGGCGACCTGGCCATCGGCCAGACCCGCTACTCGACTACCGGGTCCAGCACGTGGCGCAACGCCCAGCCGGTGTACCGCGGCGTCGACCACGTCGAGTTCGCCCTCGGTCACAACGGCAACCTGGTCAACACCGAGGAGCTGGCCGCCGAGGCCGGGATGCTCCCCGGCACGGTGGCCTCGGACACCGACCTGATGGCCGAGATGCTGGCCGCCGAGCTCGCGGTGCGACCCGACCTGGACCAGGCCGAGGCCATGGACGCCGCGCTGGCCGTGGTCCTGCCCCGACTCCGGGGGGCCTTCTCGCTGGTCATCGCCGACCACGAGCGGGTCATCGGGGTCCGCGACCCGAACGGCTTCCGGCCCCTGTGCCTGGGACGCCTCGACGGCGGCTGGGTGCTGGCGTCGGAGTCGCCGGCGCTCGACGTGATCGGGGCCCACATGGTCCGCGAGCTGGACCCCGGTGAGGTGGTGGTCATCGACGGTTCGGGCTGGCGTTCGGTGCGGCCCTTCGACGACGACGCCGTCGACCCACACTTGTGCCTGTTCGAGTTCGTCTACTTCGCCCGTCCGGACAGCGTCCTGTACGGGCAGAGCGTCCACCACGCCCGGGTCCGGATGGGGGAGATGCTGGCCGAGCAGGCCCCGGTGGAGGCCGACCTGGTGATGGGCGTGCCCGAGTCGGGCATCCCGGCCGCCGAGGGGTACGCCCGGGGCAGCCACATCCCCTACGGCCAGGGCCTGGTGAAGAACCGCTACATCGGCCGGACGTTCATCGCCCCCACCCAGGCGCTGCGGTCCGCCGCGGTGCGCATGAAGTTGAACCCGCTCCGCGACAACATCGAGGGCCAGCGCCTCGTGGTGGTCGACGACTCCATCGTGCGGGGCACCACGACGCGGGCCATGGTCCGGATGCTGCGCGACGCCGGGGCGGCCGAGGTCCACATGCGGGTGTCGTCGCCGCCCTACCGGTGGCCGTGCTTCTACGGGATGGACACCGGGACCCGTGGCGAGCTGCTGGCCGCCAACCTCACCGTGGACGAGATTCGGGAGTACCTGGAGGTGGACAGCCTCAGCTACCTGACGCTGGACAACCTGCTCGCCGCCACCGGGGCCGTGGGCGCCGGGTTCTGCGATGCCTGCCTGACCGGGACCTATCCGATCGAGATCCCGGCCAACCTGTCCAAGGCCGTCCTCGAAGGGGGCGCGGGCACCGCCGCGCCCGAGCGGGCCATGCCGCTGCGGGCCGACGCCGTCGAGGAGGAGTTGCCCACCGCGGCCGCCCAGCGGCTCTTCGGCCGTGGCCCGGACGGCGGGGAGACGGGGGCGTCGTCGTGACCGGCGGCGAGAACTACCGGGCGGCCGGGGTCGACATCGACGCCGGCGAGGAGGCCGTGCGACGGATCGGGCCCCTGGTGCGGGCCACCTACCGCCCCGAGGTGGTGGGTGACATCGGCGGGTTTGGCGGCCTGTTCGACGTGGGTCGGGCCGGGTACCGCGACCCGCTGCTGGTGTCGGCCACCGACGGCGTGGGGACCAAGGCCGAGATCGCCCGTCAGACCGGACGGCTCGACACCATCGGTCGCGACCTGGTGGCCATGTGCGTCGACGACCTGGTCTGCGCCGGCGCCGCCCCGCTGTTCTTCCTCGACTACCTGGCCGTGGGCAGCCTCGACCCCGACGCCGTCGAGGCCCTGGTCACCGGCATCGCCGACGGGTGCCGGGAGGCCGGCTGCGCCCTGATCGGCGGGGAGATGGCCGAACATCCGGGTGTCATGGCCGCCGACCAGTTCGACCTGGTGGGCTTCGCCGTGGGGGCCGTCGAGCGCGAGGCCGTGTTGGACGGCAGCGCCGCGGTGGCCGGCGACGTGCTCGTCGCCCTCGAGTCGCCGAACCTGCGGTCCAACGGCTTCTCGCTGGCCCGTCGCCTCGCCTTCGGGGTGGCCGGCCGCGACCTGGACGCACCGGCCTGGGAGGGTTCGTCGACGACGCTGGCCGACGAGCTACTGGACCCGAGCGTCATCTACGCCCCGGCGGTGGTCGCCACCCTGGCCGCCCACGAGGTGCACGCCGTGGCCCACGTGACCGGCGGCGGCCTGCCCGGCAACCTGCACCGCGTCCTCGGCGACGACGTGGACGCGGTGGTCGACCGCTCGACCTGGCAGGTGCCGCGGATCTTCCGGGAGCTGCAGGCCATGGGCGACGTGGCCGACGACGAGATGGACCGGGTGTTCAACATGGGCCTCGGCATGGTGCTGGCCGTCCCGGCGGGCGAGGCCGACGGGGTGGTGGCCACGCTGGCCGCCCACGACCGCCCGGCCCGGATCGTCGGCGGGCTGGTGGAGGGCACCGGTCGGGTCCTCATGGAAGGGGAGGCGACGACGTGAGCGGTGGCACGGGAACCCGGGACGCGCTGATCGCGCACCTGCTGGAGCACTCCATCCGGACCGGCGAGTTCACGCTCAAGTCGGGTCGGACCAGCACCTGGTTCTGCGACGCCAAGCAGACGGCGTGCCGGGCCGACGGGATCCTGCTGGTGGCCGACGCCGCCCTGGCCGAGATCGAGGCCCTCGAGGCGACCTCGGGACCGATCACCGCCATCGGTGGCCTGACCGCCGGTGCCGATCCGGTGGCCTTCGGCATCGCCGCGGTGGCCGCCACCCGGGGCCGGCACCTGCGGTCGTTCAGCATTCGCAAGGAGTCCAAGGACCACGGCGTCCAGGGCCGCCTGGCCGGGGCCCTGCAGCCGGGCGACCGGGTGGTCATCTGCGAGGACACCGTCACCCGGGGGACCTCCCCGCTGGAGGCCGCCGCCGCGGTGCGCGACCTGGGCGCCGAACCGGTGGCGGTGCTGCCCATCGTGGACCGGGGGGGCACCTGCGGGGCCGCGGCGGCCGAGGCGGGCCTGGCCTTCCTGCCGTTGGTGACGGCACCCGACCTGGGCTTCCCCTACGAGGGTCCCTGACCCGGAGGGACCCACTGGGAGGGATACGTCGAGCCACTCGTAGGCTCGATCGATGCCCTACCTCCCCACGGCGGCCTACTCCATCCACCTCCAGGTGGCCCTGGACAACGTGCCGAACACGCTCGGCCGGCTGGCCACGGCGATCGGCGAGGCCGGGGCCAACATCATGTCGATGGGCGGCTTCGACGTCCGCGGCGACCTGCTGGTCAACGACGTGGTGGCCAACTGCCGCGACGAGGAGCACGCCGCGGCCGTCATCGCAGCGGTGGAGGGCCAGGAGGGCGTCGAGATCCTCCACTGGTACGACCGGACCTTCGACATGCACGAGGGCGGCAAGATCGAGGTCGTCTCCCTGGCCGAGGTGAACGACCGCCACGACCTGTCGATGGCCTACACGCCGGGCGTGGCCCGGGTCTGCATGGCCATCCACGACGAGCCGGCCCGCGCCCACGACCTGACCATCAAGAAGAACACCGTCGCCGTGGTCACGGATGGCACCGCGGTGCTGGGCCTGGGCGACATCGGGCCGGCGGCCGCCATGCCGGTCATGGAGGGCAAGGCCCTGCTGTTCAAGGAGTTCGCCGGCGTCGACGCCTTCCCGGTCTGCCTGGACGTCACCGATCCGCAGGAGATCATCGACACCGTCATCCGGATCGCCCCCACCTTCGGCGGCATCAACCTGGAGGACATCGCCGCCCCGGCCGCCTTCGACGTGGAGCAGGCCCTGCGCGAGGCGCTCGACATCCCCGTCTTCCACGACGACCAGCACGGCACCGCCGTGGTGACCCTGGCCGCCCTGTGGAACGCGTGTCGCCTGACCGGTCGCCACCTGGCCGACCTGTCGGTGGTGGTGGCCGGCATGGGTGCCGCCGGGGTCGCCGTGGGGAAGATCCTGTTGGACGCCGGGGTCGGCGAGATCGTCGGTACGGACCGCCAGGGCGCCGTCTACGAGGGTCGCGACGAACTCAACTCCGCCAAGCAGTGGTTCGCCGAGCACACCAACCGCGACCGCCGGATGGGCACCCTCAAGGAGGTCCTGGCCGGAACCGACGTGTTCATCGGCCTGAGCGGGCCGGGCCTGATCGACGCGGCCGACCTCCGGACCATGAACCCCGATCCCATCGTGTTCGCCATGGCCAACCCGGATCCGGAGATCCGCCCGGAGGACGCCGACGGGCTGGCTGCGGTGATGGCCACCGGGCGGAGCGACTACCCGAACCAGATCAACAACGTGCTGGCCTTCCCGGGCATCTTCCGGGGGGCGCTGGACGCCGGAGCCACCGACGTGACCGAGAACATGAAGCTGGCCGCGGCGAAGGCCATCGCCGACTCGGTGCCCGAGGCCGACCTCTGCCCGACGTTCGTGGTGCCGTCGGTGTTCGACAAGTCGGTGCCGTACCGGGTGGCCGAGGCGGTCGCCGCCGCCGCGGTGGCCGACGGCGTCTGTCGCTGACCGGACCACCGGTTCCGAGGCGACCGTGACCGTCCGGGCCGTCACCTTCGACCTCTGGAACACGCTGCTGACCAGCGTCCCCGGTGCGGTCGAACTGCGGAGCCGCTTCTGGCGCGAGGTGATCGCCGAGCGGGGGATCGACGTCGACGACGACCTGCTGGCCGGCACCCTGGCCATGCTGCCCACCCGCTTCGACGAGGAGTGGCGGGCCGGTCGCCAGTACGGCCCGGCCGAGGCCCTGGCCGACTGCTTCGCCGCCTTCGGCGACCGGGTGGACGCCGCCGACCGGGTCGCCCTGTCCGAGGCGTTCGACGAGGCCTCCTACCACCTCGCGGTCGAGCCGGTGCCCGGTGCCGCCGAGGTGGTCCGCTCCCTGGCCGATGCCGGGATGGCGGTGGGCATCGTGTCCGACACCACCCTGGCCGCCGGGCGCCACCTGCGCCACCATCTGGAGCGCCACGGCGTGCTCGCCCACGTCGACTTCGCCGCCTTCTCCGACGAGGTCGGGGCCTACAAGCCCGACCCGTCCATCTTCCGGGCCGCATTGGCCGGCCTCGGCGTCGACGATCCGTCGGCGGTGGTCCACGTGGGGGACCTGCGGCGCACCGACGTGGCCGGGGCCCGTGCGTTCGGCATGGGCACGGTCCGGTTCCGGGGCGCCATCGACGATCCCGAGCCGGGCGACGAGGCCGACCACGTCGTCGACCGCCTCGACGAGGTGCCGGCGATCGTGGCCGGCTGGGGGGCTCAGGGCTCGTAGGGGTCGGGCGTGCCCGGGGCGATGAGCGGGTGCTCGTCGACGCTGGCCCAGAACTCGGCCACGGCGGCCATGGTCGGTCGGGTCAGCCACGAGTTGGACGGTAGGAACACGTCGTGGCGTTCCCGGGGGTCCTCGTGGAGGTCGAAGGCCCGCGGCACGCCGAGGGTGATTGGCGGGTCCAGCATGTACTCCTGCCAGACGAGGTGGAGCTTCCAGTTGCGCCACTTCACGGCGTGGAGGCGGTCGGCCACGAAGCACAGCAGGGCCTCGCGGCCCGAGTCGTCGCGTGTGCCGGTGAGGAACCCGGTGAGGTCGATGCCGTCGATGGGTCGGTCGTCGGGGATCGGCGCGCCGCCGAGCGCGGCCAGCGTGGTGAAGAGGTCGGTGGCGTGGCAGATCTCGTTGCTCACCCGACCGGCGGGGATGCGTCCCGGCCAGCGGGCCAGGAACGGCACCCGCAGCGAGCCCTCCATGGCGGTGAAGTAGGAGCCGCCCCACGGTCCGGTCCAACCCCGCCACGGCAGCACGTCCTCGGCGCCGTTGTCGCTGGTGAGGATGACCACGGTGTCGTCAGCGATGCCCCGGTCGTCGAGCAGGTCGAGCAGGGCGCCGACGCGGTGGTCGGTCTCGACGAAGGCGTCGGCGAAGTCGCCGTTGCCGGTGGTGCCGGCGAAGTCGGGGTGGGGGACGGCGGGGAAGTGCGGGAAGGCCAGCGGGAGGTACGCGAAGAACGGGCGTCGGCCGGCGTGCTCGTCGATGAACCGGTGGGCCCGGTCGAAGACCTCGGCGTCGAAGGTGCGACGACGGTCCACGTCGTAGTCCCCGACCGGTTCGGACGGCGATCCGGCCCGTCCCTCGAAGAGCCGTTCGGGTGGCACGACGGTCGGGTCGTAGCCGGGGGCGTCGCTCCACAGCGACGAGTCGTGGGTCTCGAGCAGGCCCCACCATTCGTCGAAGCCGCGGTCCTGGGGCTGGCGACCGGCCTCGCTGCCGAGGTGCCACTTGCCGAAGTGGGCGGTGGCGTAGCCCTGCTCGCCCAGCAGCTCGGCGATGGTGCGTTCCCACCGGACGAGGCCCGACGGGTGGCCGGGGCGGGGGATGGTCATGGTGCCCGACCGCAGCGGGATCCGTCCGGTCATGACGGCGGAGCGCGACGGGGTGCACTGCGCCTCCATGTTCATGTTGGTCAGGCGGACGCCCTCGGCGGCCAGGGCGTCGATCCTCGGGGTGGGCGCGCCGCGCACCAGCCCTCCGCCGTAGACGCCGAGCTCGCCGTAGCCGAGGTTGTCGAGGAAGACGAGGACGATGTTGGGCTGGGTGGTCACCGGGCCGTCCTCAGTCGAACATGATGACGGAGCGCAGCGTGGCGCCCGCCTTCAGCTCGGCGTAGCCGTCGTTGACCTCGTCGAGGGCGATGTGGGCCGACACCAGGCGGTCCAGCTCGAGGCGGCCCTCGAGGTAGTGGCGGGCGAGGCGGGGCATGTCGACCTTGAAGTGGCTGTTGCCCATGAACAGGCCGCGCACGCCCTTGGCCTGGAGGACGACGCCGGCGCCGGAGATGGTCATGGCGCTGTCGACGGGAGGCACGCCCACGAGGTAGGCGGTCCGGCCGGGCAGCACCATGGCGAGGGCCTGTTCGGCGGTGGCGGTGAGGCCGATGGCCTCGAAGGCCGCATCCACGCCGCCGCCGGTGAGCGCCTGCACCGCGGCCACGGGGTCGTCCTGCGAGGCGTCGACCACGTCGGTGGCGCCGAAGCCGCGGGCCGCCTCGAGCTTGTCGGCGTTGAGGTCGACGGCGATGATCCTTCCGGCCCCGGCCAGGCGGCACCCCTGGACGATGTTGAGGCCGATGCCGCCGCAGCCGATGACGGCGACGGTCTCGCCGGGCCGGATGCGGGCCCCGTTGACGGCCGAGCCGACGCCGGTCAGCACGGCACAGCCGATGAGGGCGGCCACGTCGAACGGCACCTCGGGCTCCACGCCGACCACGCCGTTCTCGTGGACGAGCATCTGCTCGGCGAAGGCGCCGAGGCCGGCCATGGCCAGCACCGGGGTGCCGTCCAGCGACAGGGTGGGTTCCCGGTCGGGACCGCGACCGAGGCCGTGCCGGTTGCGGCAGACGTAGACCCGTCCGGCCTGGCACTCGCCGCAGGTGCCGCAGAACTGGGTGAGGCAGGTGATGACGTGGTCGCCGGGGGCGACCGAGGTGACCTCGGGGCCGACCGCCTCGACGATGCCGGACGCCTCGTGGCCGAGCGCCGCCGGGAGCGCGGGGAGGGGGAGGAGGCCCTCGATGACGTGCAGGTCGCTGTGGCACAGTCCGGAGGCCTTCGTCCGGATGAGGACCTCGCGGCCGATCGGCTGGGCGATGGCCAGGTCCTCGACGACCAGGTCGCCGGGGGCTTCGTGGAGGACGGCTGCGCGCATGGGGGCTCCATCGGTGGGGTCGGAGGCGGCACCGCCGCCGGGTCGGGGCGATGTTAGCCGTTTGGCCAACACCGTGTCCTCCGGGGCTATGGTCCCAGCGTGTCCCCGGTCGAGATCGTCGTGGTGGTGGTCGCCGTCGCCGCCGGTGCCCTCGTGCAGGCCACGGCCGGCATCGGCATCACCCTGGTGGCGGCGCCGTTCCTGCTCGCCGTCGATCCCGACTTCGTCCCGCTGCCCCTCATGGTCGGGGGCGTCGTGGTCGGCCTCCGCAACGTCACCCGGGAGTTCGCCGGCTTCGACGCCGTGCGGTGGCGACGCTGCCTGCTCGGCGCCCCGGTGGGACTGGTGGCCGGCGAGCTGGCCCTCGCCGCGCTGTCCGAACGCGGGCTGCGGATCGTCGTGGGCGCCCTGGTGGTCGTCTCGGTGGCGGCCATGGCGTCGGGGTGGCGTCCGGTGGCCAGCCGGTGGGCGTCGGTGCTGTCCGGGTCGCTGGTGGCCTTCGGGCTCCGGGTGGCCGCCCTGCCCGGTCCGCCGTACGCCATCGTCCACCACGACGATCCGCCCCACGTCCTGCGTCCGAACCTCGCCTCGTTCGTGCTCGTCATGACGGCGGTGGTGGTGCTCCGCCTGGTGGTGACCGGGTCGTTGTCGTCGCGCGACCTCGAGCTCAGCGCCCTGGTCATGGGGTCGGCGGTCGTGGGGCTGGTGCTGGCGCCCCCGTTCCGCCGCTGGGTCGACAAGGCGTTGTTCCGGCCGATGCTCCTGGGCCTCTGCGGCCTGGGCGGCCTGGCCACCGTGGTCGGGGCGGTGGCCTGATGGCGATGGGAGCCCGCATCCGCGACCTCCTGGGCGCCGAGCGGCCGATCTTCGGCTTCGGCATGGACCCCGAGGTGGCCATCGCCGCCTCGCGGGCCGGGGGCGTGGGCATCTGGGGCTGTACCCGGCGCACGCCCGAGGAGATCGAGGAGGGGATCAGCCGGATGAAGGCTGCCCTCGGCGACCTGCCGTGGGGCGTCGACCTGGTGATCCCCGCCGGCATGCCCGAGACCGACGACCGGTCGGCCATCGAGTCGACGCTGCCGGAGGCCCACGTGGCCTTCGTGGAGCGGATGCGCCACCGCTACGAGGTGCCCGACGACGGCCTTCCGGGCATGCGGTCCCGCTTCGTCCGCAGCGAGGAGACGGCCCGCGACCAGCTGGCGGTGGTCATGGACCACCGGATCCCCCTGCTGGCCCTCGGCGTGGGCTCGCCGACGTGGGCCGTCGAGCAGGCCCACGAGCAGGGCTCGATGATCGTGAGCCTCGTGGGTCGCCCGGCGCACGCCGAGACGGCCATCCGGGCCGGCGCCGACATCCTCGTCGCCCAGGGCACCGACTCGGGCGGGCACACCGGGCCCATCGGGACCTTCACCCTGGTCCCGCTGGTGGTCGAGGCGGCCGGCGGTCGCCCGGTGCTGGCCGCCGGTGGGGTGGCCACGGGCCGCCACCTGGCCGCGGCGATGGCCCTCGGCGCCGACGGCGTCTGGATCGGCACGGCGCTGCTGGCGTCCGAGGAGGCGGCCCCGTCGCCGGTGCTGCTCGACAAGCTGCTGGCCGCCGGCGTGACCGACACCGTCATCAGCCGGTCGGTGAGCGGCAAGACCTTCCGGATGCTGCGGTCGTCGTGGAGTGACGAGTGGTCGGCCGAGGGTGCGCCGGAGCCGCTGAAGATGCCCCACCAGGACATCCTCATCGGCGACCTCCTGGGCCAGGTGATGCGCCACGAGGTCGCACCCCTGGTGCACGAGGGTGCCGGGCAGGGCGTGGTCCACCTCACCGACCAGGAGCCGGTGGCCACCATCATCGACCGGCTGGTGGCCGAGGCTGAGCAGGTGCTGGGCCGGGTCTCCGACTGATCGGATCCCGGTCGGTCAGTCGTCGAAGACCGGGTGTCCGTCTCCCACCGTCTTGAGGAGGTGGCGGGCCAGGTTCCGTTCGTGGATCTGGGTGGTGCCCTCGTAGATCGAGAGCGCCCGGACGTCGCGCCACAGGCGCCCCACCGGGTGGTCGCCGACGATGCCGTCACCGCCCAGGACCTGGACGGCCCGGTCGGCGATCCGGTTGGCCGTCTCGGTGGCCACCAGCTTGGCCGCGGCGATCCTCGTCCACGGGATGCTCCCGGCGTCCCAGGCCCTGGCGCAGTCCAGGACGAGGGCTCGGGCTGCCTCGAGCTCGGCTCGGCTCCGACCGAGCATGGCCTCGATGACGCCGAACTCGGCGATGGGTCGGCCGAACTGGTGGCGGGTCCGGGCGTGCTCGGCGGCCTCGCCGAGCAGGCGGGTGGCAGAGCCCACCGCGGTGGCCGCCACGTGCGTGCGGGCGTGGTTGATCCCCCGGAGGGCCAGGGTCAGGCCCGCACCCTCGTCGCCGATGAGGTTGGCCGTCGGGACGCGGGCGTCGGTGAAGGAGAGCTCGGCCACCGGGCCCGCCTCGTGGCCGTTCATCCGGGTGGGGAGCGTGGCCGTCACGCCCTCGGTGTCGGCTGGGACGAGGATGGCCGAGAAGCCCTCCCCGGTCCGGGCGAACACGATGAGCAGGTCGGCCCAGGCGCCGTTGGTGATGAAGCGCTTGTGGCCGTCGATGACGTACTGCTCGCCGTCCCGGACCGCCGTGGTGGCCACCGCGGTGGCATCGGACCCCGCACCGGGCTCGGTCAGGGCGAACGACGTCACGCACCGGCCGGTGGCCATGTCCGGTAGGTACCGGTCCCGCTGCTCGTCGGTGCCGTGGTCGAGGAGGATCTGGGAGCACAGGCCGATGGTGGTCGAGAACCGCGAGCGGTAGACGGGCGACGCCCGGGTGAACTCGAAGGTCAGGCGGACCTGCTGTTCCATGGTCCACCCGAGGCCGCCCCATGACCGGGGGAGGGTGATGCCGAACAGCCCGCATGCGACGAGGCGTTCGACCAGTCGGGGCGGGACCTCGCCCAGATCGGTCATCTCGGCTTCGCCGGGGATCAACTCCTCGTCGGTGAGGCGCCGGACCACGTCGAGGTGGGCGTCGAAGTCCAGGTCGAGGATGTCGGGAGAGGTCAAGGCGGGGTGCTCCGGGAGGTCGCTTGCCCGAGGTTAGCCATTTGGCTAACCTCCCACGGCACCCGCCACCTCCGTCCGACCGATCGGGGACATCATGACCCATCCCGAGGCCCCCGACCAGACCGATGGCGACCCGTCTTCCAGCATCCAGACCCCCAGCGAGTTGGTCCTCCTCGAGGTGGTCGACGGCCTGGCCACCATCGTCCTGAACCGCCCGGAGCGGAAGAACGCCCTGATCGGTCCCCTGTCGGACGCCCTGGCCGCCGCCTTCACCACGGTCGCCGACCTCGACGACGTCGGGGTGGTCCTCCTGCACGGTGCGGGGGGTGGGTTCTGCTCTGGGTTGGACCTCAAGGAGTACGGAGCCGAACCGCCACCGGACTGGCTGCCCACCGCCTCGGCCTCCCTCGTCTCGGCCCACCGGGCCATCGCCGACTGTCCGGTCCCGGTGGTCGGCGCGCTCGAGCGGTTCGCCATCAACGGCGGGGCGGCCTTCGCCCTGGCCTGTGACCTGCTGGTGGTGGGCCGCGAGGCGTTCCTCCAGGTCGGCGAGGTGCGCCAGGGCATGCCGGCGGCCATGAACCTGGCCTGGTTGCTGGAACGCCACCCCCTCTTGGTGGCCCACCAGCTGACCCTCACCGGTCGTCGGTTCACCGGCCCGGAACTCCAGCGCCTGGGGATCGCCCTCGACGTGGTGCCCGACGACGAGGTCCTGGCATCGGCCCGGAACCTGGCCCGCGAGCTGGCCGGCTTCCCCACCGGAGCCGGTCGCACCATGAAGGCCCACGCCGCGGCGATGGTCGCCCCGGAGGTGGGCGGCGTCGACCGGATCGGCCGGGGTGCCGCGCTGCTTGCGGCCGGTGGTCGCCTCCGACCAGGGAGGGCTTGATGGCCCGACCGGGCGCCGGGTCCCGCGGCGGGTCCCACGACGGGGCCCCAGGGGGGTCGCCAGAGGGGTTGGAGGTCTCCTCGCGCACCGCCCTGCTGGACGCCGCCATCCGGCTGATGGCCGAGCGGCCGCCGTCGACGGTCACCGGTCGGGAGGTGGCCGAGGAGGCCGGGGTCAACTACGGGCTCGTCCACTACTACTTCGAGACCTCCCGCGACCTCCTGACCGAGGCCCGCGGCCGGCACGGGAGCCGGCTGGTCGACGAGGCGATGGCCGGAGGGACCCGACCCATCCCGGTCGAGCAGGCCATCTCGGACCGGGAGATCTTCGGCTTCGCCGCCCACGTGGCCCTCGAGGGTGGCTACGACGACGAGGACGCCTCCCGCCCGGTGCTCGATGCCATGCTCCGGTTGGCCGACGAGGCCCACTCCGACGGCGACCCCGTCCACCACCGGGCGACCGTGGCAGCCATCGTGCTGCTCCAGCTGGGATGGCCGGTGTTCGTCGAGCACAACGCCCGGGGGCTGGGCCTCGATCCGGAGGTCGACGGGGCGATGATCCAGCAGCGGTTCCTCGCCGTCCTCCGGTCCCTGTACCGGTCGGTCGGACTCGAGGTCGACCGGTGACCGGGGGGTCGGTCCGGCCCCGGGGTGCCGAGGCGGTCCGCGAGGCGCTGGTGGCCGCGGCAGCCCGGCTCCTCGGCGGTGCCCCACCCGAACGGATCTCCGGTCGACGCCTGGCCGAGGAGGCCGGGGTGAACTACGGGCTGGTCCACCACTACTTCGGGGGCAAGGACGCCGTCCTGCGCGAGGGGTTCGCCCGGCTCACCGCCGAGTACGCAGCAGGCGAGGGGCTGGACGACTCCCCCCGGGTGGCCCCCTTCTCCCTGCGGCGGTGGCCCGACTTCGTGCGGGCCCTGGCCTACGCGTCGTTGTCCGGCGAGGCCGACCGGACCCACGTCGCCCATCCCACGCTGGACGTGGCCGTCGGCCATGCCCTCGAGGCGCGGATCGACGACGACGAGACCGAGGTCCGGGTCGACGTGGGCATCGCCACGGTGTTCCACCTGGCCCGTTGCCTGTTCGCCTCCACGGTGGACCCCTGGGTGGAGCGCGACGGTGGGGTCCCGGACATGGGCGAGCGGGTCGAGGAGCGGCTGGTGCTGATCCTGCGGGCCCTGTCCCTGGGCCTGGACCCCGGGAGGGCGGCCCGGGGCGAACGGGAGTCGTTCAGGCGTTCCTCGGAACCTGGCTGAACGGGACGTCCCGGTCGGAGGCCGGCTCCCGGGGTAGGCCCAGGACCCGCTCGCCGAGGGTGTTGCGTTGGACCTCGTCGGTCCCGCCACCCAGCGAGAGGGCACGTGCGTCGCAGATCCCGTAGGCCCAGTGGGAGCCGTCGGGATCGGCGTAGTGGCCCGGTTCGGTGGTGCCCATTCGGGGCCCCTCCCAGGCGACACCGCCCGGGTAGGCCAGGCGGGCGGTCACGTCGGCGGCGTCGCGTCCCTGCCGGGTCCGCCAGAGCTTGGTGACCGACGGGTGGATGCCCGACCGGAGGTTCAGCCACTCGATGATCCTCGCCCCGGTGGCCAGTCGGGCCAGGTCCTGGCGGACCACCGGGTCGTCGGCCCGTCCGGTGGCACGGGCCAGGTCCACGAGCCGATCGACGGGGACCGGTTGGCGGCCACCGCCCTTGCCGATCGAGGACCGCTCGTGGGCCAGGAGGGCCACGGCCATACGCCAGCCGTCGCCCGGTTCGCCGACGACCCAGTCCGCGGGGACCCGGGCCTCGTCGATGAAGACCTCGTTGAAGTGGGCTACGTCGGTCATCTGGCGGAGGGCCCGGACTTCGACGCCCGGCTGGTCCATGGGGAGCACCAGCATGGACACGCCGGCGTGCTTGGGGACGTCCCAGTCGGTGCGGGCCAGCAGGATGCCGAAGTCGGCGTGTTCGGCACCCGAGGTCCAGACCTTCTGCCCGGTGACCACCCACTCGTCGCCGTCGAGGACCGCCCGGGTGGTCAGTCCGGCCAGGTCCGAGCCGGCGCCGGGCTCGCTGTAGAGCTGGCACCAGTGCTCGTCGCCACGTAGCCCGGGGGCCAGGAAGCGTCGACGGAGGTCGGGGCTCCCGTGGTCCCGGATGGTCGGCAGGCACATGTCCAGCCCGATGCCGAAGCCCGAGCCGCCGTCGTCGGCGGTCCGGTGGGCGGCCTCGGTGCGATAGACGTCGACGTGGTGCCGGTCCAGGCCCCGGCCACCGTCGGCCACCGGGTAGTCGAGTGCCCCGAGGCCGGCGTCGTAGCGGGCGGCCAGGAAGGCCCTGGTCCGGTCCCGGCGGGAGCGCCCCGGGGTGGCCGGGCGGGCGTCGTACTCCCGGAGGAAGGCACGGACCTCGGCGCGGAACGCCTCGATCGACGGGACGTCCCCGTGGGCGGTGGGCTCGACCATGGGGTCAGGAACCATGGGGCCAGTATTAGCCGATTGGCCAACCCCTGCCAACCCATCGTCCGTCGGGCTCCCGGGAATCCGTGCCCGGGAGTTGACAGGATGGGCCAAGTGGCTAATACTTCTTGGCCAGTTGGCTAACCTGCCGACGAGGTCGATCCCCGCGGTCGACCACCGAGTGGCCTGGCGACGGGTCGTGAGAGGGGAAAAGATGTTCCGACGGAGCGGGCGGTTGTTGGCCGCCCTCCTGACACTCAGCCTGCTGGCCGCGGCCTGCGGCTCGGATGACGACGGTGGTGCGGCGGCACCTGCCGAGGAGGCCACGGCGACCACCGCCGCTCCGGCCACCACGGCGGCACCGGCCACGACCGCCGCGGTGACCATCCCGGAGCACACGGTGGCTCCCGAGGAGGAGGAGGCTCCTGCCGAGGAGGAGGCCGAGGAGGCCCCAGCTGAGGAAGAGGCCGCCGAGGAAGAGGCCGCCGAGGAGGAGGCCCCGGCCACCACGACCACCGAGGCGATCCCGGCTCCGGCGGGAACGCTCCGATTCGTCGAGTTCTCGGCGGTGACCACCTTCAACCCGGCCGGTGCCCAGTCTGCCCAGAGCGCCTACCTCTACCCGGTGTACGACACCCTGACCCGGCAGCGTGCCGACCTGACGCTCGCTCCGTCGCTGGCCACCTCGTGGAGCCAGCCCGAGGCGACGATCTGGGAGTTCGACGTCCGCGACGACGTGGTGTTCCACGACGGTGCGACCTTCGACGCCCAGGCGGCCGTGGACAGCCTGCTGTACCACAAGGGCTTCGAGGGGAACCCGAACAAGGGAACCTGGGCGGCGGTGACCGACGTGACCCTCGTGGACGACGACACCTTCCAGGTCCACTTCTCGGTCCCGGCACCGCAGTTCCCGCTCGAGATGTCGATGGTCATGGGCATGATGATCAGCCCCAACGCGCTCGACGGCACCGACATCTCCCGTGACCCGCAGGGCTCCGGTCCGTGGATCTGGTCCGATGCGGACTCCCAGGCCGGCGTCACCGAGGTGTTCCACCTCAACCCGAGCTACTGGAACCCGGCCGACCAGGGCGTGGAGACGGTCACCGTCACCGCCGCCAAGGACAACGTGGCCCGCCTCAACGCCCTGCTCACCGGCGAGGCCGACATCATGTCGACCGTGCGCGATGCGCAGCTGGACGGGGCGCTCGAACCGGGCAATGTTCACGTCAAGGTGCCGAACTACTTCCCGTACCTGATGATCACCGGGCGGGACGGAGCGTTCGACGAGCCGTTGGCCGACGTACGGGTCCGCCAGGCCATCCTGTACTCGATCGACCGGGAGGCCTACAACGCGGCCATCCACGCCGGGAAGGGCGACTCGTTCGGCGGCATCTACCCCCGGGCGTTCAGCCAGTTCCACGTTGCGGCCCTGGACGACGCCTATCCCTACGACCCGGACAAGGCCAGGGAACTGCTGGCCGAGGCGGGGTACCCGGACGGCATCACCATCAGTGCGCCGATCATGCCGGTCATCAACCCGCACGTCGAGATGGTCAACCAGATGCTGGCGGCCAGTGGCATCACGGTCGAGCAGATCCAGATCAACAACGGTGAGCTCGGCCCACGGACCCGCAAGGGCGACTGGGGCATGACCTGGATGCGCGACCTGCTGGTCCACCCGGCCCGTGACTTCGGCAAGTTCATCAGCCCGACCGGGGCGTTCAACCCGTTCGGCCTGGACGACCTGGCCGACCTGGACGTGATGATGACCGAGGCGGCCAACGAGACCGACTCGGCGAAGTCCTCGGCCATCTATGCCGAGATCGCCGCCCAGCTGGTCGAGCGGGGGGTCATCATCCCGCTGGCCCACGGTGCACAGAACAACGTGCACACGCCCAACCTGACCGGCGTGGTGCTGGGCCTGAACATGCAGGCCGCCATGCCGTACGGCGTGCGCTTCGGCTGAGACCGGACCCCTCCGGTGAGATGATGGGCGGGGACGCTGCTGCGTCCCCGCCCATCGCTCGCCCGATCACCCCGGCCCGACGGAGCCTGAAGGAGAAGGTGTCCTGCTACGCCTCCTGGTGAGCCGACTGCTCGCCGCCATTCCGCTCATGTTCCTCACCGGAACGCTGGTGTTCTTCCTCATCCAGTTCAACCCGGTGGATCCGGCAGCGGCCCTGCTGGGAGAGGATGCCTCCCTGGCGTCGATCGCCGAGAAGCGCGCTGAACTGGGCCTGGATCGGTCGCTGCTCGTGCAGTACGGCGACTGGCTCACCGACGTGGTGCGCTTCGACCTGGGGACCGACTGGTTCACCGGTGAGTCGGTCCTGACCATGTTCGGCGACCGGGCCCCGGTGACGCTGACCCTGGTCTTCGGTGCCCTGGCCATCGCCCTGGTCTCCGGGGTCGGTCTGGGAATCCTGGCTGCCCTGAAGGCCGGACGGCTTCCGGACCGGATCGTGACCGTGGTGTCCTCGTTCGGCATGGCCATCCCCAACTTCTGGGCGGCCATCCTGCTGGCCTACTTCCTGTCCGTCCAGGTCCGGTGGTTCCCCGCCATCTGGTCCAACACCCGGACCGAGACGATCGGCGGGTGGCTCCACTCGCTGGTACTCCCGTGCATCGCCCTCGGCCTGTCGGCCGCCGCGGCCATCGCCCGGCAGTCCCGGTCGTCGATGATCGCCGTCCTCCAGAAGGACTACATCCGGACCGCCCTGGCCAAGGGACTCCCCGTCCGGCGGGTCATCCGGCGCCACGCCCTGCGCAACGCGGCGATTCCCATTGTCTCGCTGGCCGGCTTCCAGACCTCGGCCCTCATCGGTGGCGCCATCTTCGTCGAATCGGTGTTCAACGTGCCCGGCCTGGGCAGCCTCGGCGTGGATGCCGTGTTGCGGAAGAACACGCCGATCATCCTGGCCTTCGTGATGGTCACCACGTTCGTGGTCGTCATGGTGAACATCGTCCTCGACCTGGCCTATGCGTGGCTCAATCCGAAGGTGCGGCCCGGATGAGCGCCCACCAGTCGGCGCGGAGCCGCTTCTGGTCGCGGTTCCTCAGGAACCGGGTCTCGCTGGTCGGGGGCGGGTACCTGGTCGTGCTGGTCCTGGTGGCGGCGGGCGCTCGCTTCCTCACCCCGCACGATCCCAACGTGGCCACCCGCTTCCAGGACTTCCTCTTCCCTCCGTTCGGGGAGTACCTCCTCGGGACGGACCTGGTCGGTCGGGACATCTTCACCCGACTGCTCTACGGCGCCCGGTACGCCCTGTTCGCCGGCGCCGAGGCGGTGCTCATCGCCCTGGTCGTCGGGGTCCCCCTCGGCCTGGTCATCGGCTACTTCCGCGGGTGGGTGGACCGCATCGTCATGCGCTTCGTGGAGACCGTGGTGGCCGTGCCCGCCGTGGTCATGGCCATGGCCATCATCGCCGCGGTCGGGACCGGCCTGACCACGGCCATGTTCGCCATCGGCGTCGTGTACTCGATGATCATCACCCGCCTCACCCGGGCCGAGGTGTTCGCGGCCCGCGAGGAGCTCTACGTCGATGGCGCCCGGGCCGCCGGCGCCACCGATCGCCGGATCATGTGGAAGCACATCCTCCCGAACATCGCGCCGCCCCTCATCGTCCAGACCACGCTCCTGTTCGCCCAGGCGGTGCTGGCCGAGGCGGCCCTCAGCTTCCTGGGCATCGGGGCCAGCGCGCACCAGGCCAGTTGGGGGCGGATGTTGCGCGACGCCCAGGACTCGATCGACCAGAGCTTCTGGCCGGCCGTCCCCCCGGGGATCGCCGTGTTCCTGACCGTCATCGCCTTCAACGTGTTCGGCGACGGGCTGCGGGACGCCTTCGCCCGGGAGGCCCGTGGCGGTCGGGTCGGGGTCGGCGACGTCGAGGCCGTGGATCCCGGGTCGGACCCGGTCCCCCCGTCGGACGATGCACTGCTCACCATCCGGAACCTGTCCGTCCGGTTCCCGCGGCCCGGCGAGACCGAGGACGTCTCGGTGGTCTCCGGCGTGGACCTGGACATCGGTCGGGGAGAGGTGATGGCCCTCGTCGGCGAGTCGGGATCCGGGAAGTCCATCACCGCCATGTCGATCATGGGGCTGGTGCCCGATCCGGGGCTGGCCTCGGCGGCGTCGATCGGCCTCGACGGGCGCGAGCTGGTGGGGCTGGACTTCGACGAGCTCCGCCGGATCCGGGGGCACGAGATCGGGGTGATCTTCCAGGAGCCGTCCGCCGCGCTGAACCCGGCCTACACGGTGGGCCGCCAGGTGGCCGAGCCCCTCGAGGTGCACCTGGGCATGGGTCGCCGCCAGGCCCGGGCCCGGGTCGTGGAGTTGATGGAGTTGGTCGGGATCCCCGATCCGGGTCGCCGGATCGACGCCTATCCCCACCAGTTCTCCGGCGGGATGGCCCAGCGGGTGGTCATCGCCATGGCCCTGGCCTGTGAACCGAAGCTCCTGATCGCCGACGAGCCGACCACCGCCCTGGACGTGACCGTCCAGGGCCAGATCCTGGACCTGGTGGGCGACCTCAGCCGGGACCTCGGGGTCTCGGTCCTGCTCATCACCCACGACCTCGGGGTGGTCGCCGACCTGGCCGACCGGGTGGCCGTCATGTACGCCGGAGAGATCGTGGAGACCGGTCGGCTGACCGAGGTGTTCGCCGACCCGCAGCACCCCTACACCGAGGGACTCATCCGGGCCATTCCCCGCAACGAGGCCCGGTCGGGCGAGCTCCCGACCATCCCGGGGGTCGTCCCGCCGCCCTGGGAGTGGCCCGACCACTGTCATTTCGCCGATCGGTGCGCCCATGCCGGAGACGCCTGTCGGGTCGGCCCGGTGCCCCTGCAGACGGTCGGGGCCTCGTCGGTCCGGTGCATCCGGGCCGGTGAGGTCGTGCTGCGCGGCGTCCGGGCCCACGGAGGGGCGGCATCGTGACCGGTCCGGCCGACGATCTCGTCCTGGAGATCGACGATCTCAGCATCACCTTCCCGGGTGGACGGGGGTTCCTGCCCTGGCAGCGACTGCCCGACGTGCGGGCCGTCCAGCACGTCAGCCTGAGCATCGCCCGGGGCGACACGCTGGGGCTGGTCGGTGAGTCGGGTTCGGGCAAGACCACCATCGGACGGGCCGTGCTCCGGTTCATCCGGCCCCGGTCCGGCCGGATCCGGGTGGGCGACTTCGACGTCACGGGGTTCGAGGGATCGGTCCCCCGGTCGTTCCGTCGAGCCGTCCAGGTGGTGTTCCAGGACCCGGTGGGTTCGCTGAACCCGTCGATGGTGGTGGGCGACATCGTGGGCGAGCCGCTGCGGATCCATGCCGGCCTGTCCGGAGCGGCCCGCCAGGACCGGGCCGGCGACCTGCTCGAGCAGGTCGGCCTCCAGCGCCACCACCTGAACCGGTACCCCCACGAGTTCTCGGGAGGGCAGCGCCAGCGGATCGCCGTGGCCCGTGCCCTGGCCACCGACCCGGACCTCCTGGTGCTCGATGAACCCGTCTCGGCGCTCGACGTGTCGACCCAGAGCCAGGTCATCAACCTGCTGGAGCGACTCCAGCGGGAGACGTCGGCGGCCTACCTGTTCATCGCCCACGACCTCGCCGTGGTGCGCCACGTGTGCAACCGGATCGCCGTGATGTACCACAGCCGGATCGTGGAGACGGGGCCGTCCGACGGGATCTGTGACGCCCCGGCCCATCCCTACACCGAACTCCTCCTGGCCTCGATCCCCGATCCCGATCCGGAGGTCCAGACCGGGCGGTCGGCCCGTCGCCGGGCGCTGACCATCGGCACGGCCGGGTCGGTCGGCAACGCGCCGGAGGACGGCTGTCCCTTCGCCGACCGCTGCCCGCACGTGATGGACGTCTGTCGGGAGTCGTTCCCCGAGTTCACCCCGACCCTGGCCGGCGGCGAGGTGGCCTGCCACCTCCACACCAGTGGTCCGATGCTGGGCGGTGCGCCGGTCGGCACCCTGGGATCCGTCGGTGCCTGACCCCCGTCCGGACGGTGGTGGATCCACGCCGGGCGTCCTGGACGGGATCCGGGTGGTGGAGTTCGCCCAGAACGCGGCGGTCCCGTACTGCGGCCGCCTGCTGGCCGGCATGGGGGCCGACGTCGTCAAGGTCGAACCACCGGAGGGGGACGCCATGCGTCGCCTGGCCGACCTCGGACCGGGCGAGGCCCGGGCCTACGCCACGATCAACCCGGGCAAGCGGAGCATGGTCCTGGACCTCCGGGCCGACGGTGCCCCCGAGGTACGCGACGGCCTGTTCCGCTGGGCCGACGTGGCCATCGTGGGGGTCAAGGGATCGGACCTCGACCGCTACGGGATCGGCTGGGACCATGCCCGGACCGTCGACCCCACGCTGGTCCACCTGACCCACACCCCGTTCGGGCCCGAAGGGCCGGCGGCCGACGAGGGTGGTTACGACGTCCTGGTGCAGGGGCTGAGCGGCGCCGGCTTCCTCATGAACCGGTCGTCGGACGGCGTGCCCCTGCCCACCCGTCCGGCCGTCAACGACTTCGGGACGGGCATGGTCTCGGCCCTGGGCGTCCTGGCCGCCCTCCGACACCGCGACCGGACCGGCGAGGGCCAGCGGGTCGACACCTCCCTGCTGTCGACCGCCCTCGGGTTGGGCACCGCGGTGCTCCACCGGTTCGAGGCCCTGGCCGACCAGGACGAGGCGGACCGTTCGGCCCTGGCCGACCTACGGGCCGATGGCGGCGGGTTCGACGAACAGCGCGACCTCTACGAGGGGTCGGCCCTCCAGGGCCAGACGGCGTTCCGGCTGTACTTCCGGACGTACGCCACGTCCGACGGCCTGGTGTCGGTCGCCGGACTCTCCCCGGGCCTCCACGCCAGGTTCCACGAGGTCACCGGGGTGGAGCGGCCGCCGAGGGACGCGTCGGCCGGGTCGCCGGAGTTCCTGGCCGTCGTGGATGCCGCCGAGCGATGCTTCGCCGAACGGACCACCGAACAGTGGTTGGCCGACCTGCGCGCCGCGGGCTACCCGTGCGGTCGCTACAACCTGCCCGACGAGGCGCTCGACGACCCCCAGGTCCGGGCCAACGGGTTCGTCGTCGAGCTGGACCATCCGACCTTCGGTCGCTACACGACGGCTGGCATGCCGGTGGCCCTGGGCGCCGCACCCACCGGCCTGGCCGGACCGTCGCCGGGGTTGGGCGAGCACACCGATGCGGTGCTGGCCGAGATCGGCCTCTCCGCCGGACGGATCATCGAGCTGCGGTCGGCAGGTACCTTCGGTCCGGTCGGCAGCGTCTGACCCACCACCCGACTTCTTCCCACCCGACTCCACTCCAGCGAGGAACCGGCCCGCCGATGACCGCCATCCCCCGACCCACCACGGCCTACGGCGGCACCATCGGCCGGCTCACCGAGGACTGCGACCCGGTGCCGCTCGACCTCGACCATGCCCCCGACGGGGCGCCCAACGTGGTCGTGGTCCTGCTCGACGACGTCGGCTTCGGGGCGTTCTCCAGCTTCGGCGGTCCGGTCGCCGCGCCCGGCCTCGAACGGGTGGCCGCCGACGGCCTGCGGTTCAACCGGTTCCACACCACCGCCATCTGCGCCCCCACCCGGGCCACGCTGCTGACGGGCCGCAACCACCACACCGTCCACATGGGCCGCATCACCGAGGCGGCCAACTCGTTCCCGGCCTACGACTCCGTCATCCCCCGCGAGGCGGCCACCGTGGCCGAGGTGCTGCGCCAGAACGGCTACACGACCGGCATGTTCGGCAAGGGCCACCTCACCCCGATCTGGGAGATGGGCCCGGCCGGACCGTTCGACCGGTGGCCCACCGGCCTCGGCTTCGACCGCTTCTACGGCTTCCCCGGCGCCGAGACGTCGCAGTTCGAACCCGACCTCTACGACCAGACCACCCCGATCGCCCCCTACGAGGGCCGCGACGACTACCACCTCACCGAGGACATGGCCGACAAGGCCATCGAGTGGATCCAACGGGTCCGGGCCCACCGCCCCGACAAGCCGTGGTTCTGCTACTTCGCGCCGGGCGCCGTCCACACGCCGTTGCACGTGCCCGACGCCTGGCTGGACGCCTACCGCGGCGCCTTCGACGACGGGTGGGACGACCTGCGCCAGTCCATCTTCGAACGCCAGCTGGCCATGGGCGTGATCCCGCCGGCCACCGCGAACACCGCCCGGCCGGACGTCATCCCGTCGTGGGACGAGTACCCGGACCGGTACAAGCCGGTGGCCCGACGGCTCATGGAGGTGTACGCCGCGTTCCTCGCCCACACCGACGCCCAGGTGGCCCGCCTCATCGACGCCATCGACGACCTGGGCGAGTGGGAGGACACCCTCTTCGTCTACGTCACCGGCGACAACGGGGCGTCGGCCGAGGGCCGCATCCACGGGACGTGGTCGCTGCCCGCCCTGCAGAACGGGGTGGAGGAGGACCCGGAGTTCCTGCTCGAGCACCTCGACGACATGGGCACGGTCCGCAGCGAGTGCCACTACAACGTGGGCTGGGCGTGGGCGCTGGACGCCCCGTTCCAGTGGATGAAGCAGGTGGCGTCGCACTTCGGGGGGACCCGCAACGGCCTGGCGGTGTCGTGGCCGCGGCGCATCACCGACGCCGGCGGCCTGCGCGACCAGTTCCACCACGTGGTCGACCTGGCCCCGACCATCCTCGCCGCGGCGGGCGTCGAGGCGCCGACGCACGTGAACGGGATCGAGCAGATGCCCGTGGAGGGCATGTCGATGCTGGACGCCTTCGACGACCCGGGCGTCGAGGGGCGGCGCACCCAGTACTTCGAGATGATGGGCAACCGCGGCCTGTACCACGACGGCTTCATGGCCTCGTGCTTCCACGGTCGGGTCCCGTGGGAGCGGTTCGGGTCGGCGCCGTTCGACGGCCCCCAGGAGCGGTGGGAGCTCTACGACCTGCGCGACGACTTCTCGCAGGGTCGCGACCTGGCCGACGAGCAGCCCGAGCGCCTCGCCGAGATGCAGGAGCTGTTCGACGCCGAGTGCCGCCGCAACGGCGTCTACCCGTTGCGCGACGCCACGCCGAACCTGGATCCGGCGGCCCGGGCCCCGTCGGTGCCGGCGGGCGTGACCCGCATGACCTACACCACGGCGCACGTCCGCATGCCGGAGCGCACCGTGCTCAACACCAAGAACCGTTCGTACCGCATCACCTGCGACCTCGAGGTCCCGGCCGGCGGGGGGATACCCGAGGGTGTCGTCGTGAGCCACGGCGGCAGCTTCAACGGCTGGACGATCTACCTCGACGAGGGCCGGCCCACCTGGCACTACAACCTCTACGGCCACGAGCGCACCACGGTGGCCGCGGACGTCCCGCTGGGACCGGGGCCCCACGAGGTGGCGGTGCTGTTCGACTCCGACGGCGGGTTCGCCGCCGGCGGGACGGCGACGTTGGCCGTCGACGGACGCGTCGTGGGCCAGGCCCGCCTGGACCGGACGGTGCCCGTCGTCTACTCGATGGGTGGCGAGACGTTCGACGTCGGCGTCGACACCGCGTCACCGGTGGGGCCGTACCCCCACGGCTTCGCGTGCACGGCGACCATCCACGGCGTCACCGTGGAGGTGCTGACCGGCGTCGACGAGGCCACCCGTGCGGCCGTGGCCGCCGGGATGCTGCACGCCGAGTCCGTGGCGCAATAGTTCCCGGTTCCGGAGCGGCGAGCGCTCCGGAACGAGTCCCCGGCCCCGGAGCGGCGAGCGCTCCGGAACGGGCGTGACCCCTAGCCGAAGGTGACGGGGATGATGCGCGGCCCGCGGACCTGGCCGCCGGCCCACGTCACGGCGTCCGGGTCGGACAGCGTGAACTCGGGGATGCGCTCGAACCACGTCTTGAGCGCCACCTCCATCTCCATGCGGGCCAGGTTCGACCCGGCACAGCGGTGGATGCCGATGCCGAAGGCCACGTGCCGGTTGCGCTGGCGGTCCAGCTGTACCTCGTGGGGATCCTCGAAGTGGTCCGGGTCGTGGTTGGCGCCCGGGAAGTTCATGAGGATCTTGTCGCCCTTCTTGAACGTGATCCCGCCGTACTCGACGTCCTCGGCGGCGTTGCGGGCCATGGTGACCGGGGCGTAGAAGCGCAGCAGCTCCTCGACGGCGGTGTCCCACAGCTCGGGCTCGGCCACCATGCGGCGACGGTCGTCCTCGTTGCCGGCGAAGTGCCACAGCGCGGAGCCGATCGACGACCAGGTGGTGTCGATGCCGGCCACCAGCTGCAGGTTGCACATGCCGATGACCACCTCGTCGGGCAGCAGCTCGCCCTCGTGCTCGGTCTGGCACAGCGCCGTGATGAGGTCGTCCTTCGGGTTGGCCCGGCGGTCGGCCACCTCGGCGGCGAAGAACTCCCGGATGACGTCGCGGTACTTGGCCCGGAGCTCGGGCTGCTGGAGGCCGAGCTCGAGCACGCCGCGGACCCACTCGATGAAGTCGTCCACCATGCCCTCGTCGACGCCCAGCTTGCGGGCGATGACGCGCGGCGGGATCTGCTGGGCGTAGTCGACCGCGGCGTCGCACCGGCCGTCGTCGATGAAGCCGTCGATGAGCTCGTGGCAGAGCCGCTCGGTGTACTCCCGATCCTTCATCACGCCCTTGGGGGTGAAGTGGGGGAGCAGCGCCCGGCGCGTCCAGCTCTGCTCGGGCGGATCGGCGCTGATGGGGGCGGCCGCGTTGTACCCGGTGGCGTCGTCCTTGACGAGCGCGTCGGGCATGTCGATCACGATCGGCGACTTCGACGACAGCTCGGGCACCATCTTGGCCAGGGCCTGCAGGTCGTCGTAGCGGGTCGGCAGCCACGAGCCGCCGTAGCGCTCGGTGTGGGCGATGGGGCAGCCCTCGGTCCGCAACTCGGCCCAGGCCGAGAAGGGATCCCGGAGGTAGTCCGGGTCGAACATGTCGTAGTCGGTGGCCAGGTCGGTGACCGGGCAAGGGCCGCCGGGAGCGGGGGCCTCGTCGGTGTGGGCGTCCGCCGTGTCGGTCATCGGTTCAGTCCTCCTCGATGGTGATGGCGTACTCGGGGCAGTTGTCGACGATGAGCCGGGCCTTGTCCTCGAGGCCCTCGGGCACGGTGCCGTCGCCGAGCACCAGCGCGTTGCCGAGGTCGTCCACGTCGACCAGGTCGGGGGCCAGCGAGTAGCAGCGGCTGTGGCCCTCGCACTTCTCGGCGTCGATCACGATCTTCATCGGCGGCGTCCCTCCCTCGGACGACCCGGATGCCCGGGGTTGTTAGCCGTTTGGCTAACCTCGCCGACCAGAGTAGCGCGTTCCGGCGTCCGGCGATAACCGGCGTTATCGACCCGTTCCCATCCGCGTCGGCCCGACGTCCACGGAGGTCCCATGCCCAGCAACCTGCTCCCCCGGACCGACGCCGATCCCGACGGCATCGCCGTCTCCGCCGTGTCCGGCGGCGCCACCTACTCCTGGGCGGGGCTCGAGGAGCGGGCCCGCCGATTCGCCGCCGCACTGGCCGCCGAGGGGCTCGGCGTCGGCGACCGCTGGGCCTTGATGGCCCACAATCGCATCGAGTGGGCGCCCATGGTGCTGGGCAGCATGCGGGCCGGGACCCGGTACGTGCCCCTCAACTGGCACCTCACCGCCGACGAGGTGGCCTACCTGCTGGAGGACTCCCAGAGCCGCCTGCTGGTGGTCGACGCCGTCGACGCCGAGGTCGGACGCGAGGCGGCGGCCATGGTCGGCCTCGACCGGATCGTGGTGCTCGACGAGGTGCCGGGGACGGGCGCGTTCGAGGACTGGTTGGCCGCCCACCCCGACGTCGAGCCTCCGGACGATCCCGCTGGCTCGGTCCGCAACTACACCTCGGGCACGACCGGTCGACCCAAGGGCGTCCAGCGCTCCGACCAGAGCGGCTCGGCCCGCGACCTGCTCACCGGCATGTCGGCCAACTGGGGGCGCTTCTACGACCTCCCCGACCACGGCCCGCACCTGGTGGTCAGCCCGATGTACCACGCCATGCCGAGCGCCTTCCACAACGCGGCGCTCGGCCTCGGCCAGTCGATCGTGTTCGAGGACCGCTTCGACGCCGAACGCTTTCTGGCCACCATCGAGGACCGGGCCGTCACCAGCGCCTGCATCGTCCCCACCCACATCGTCCGCCTCGCCAAGCGGGTCGACGAGCTGGCCGGTCGCCACGACCTGTCGTCGCTGGTCTCGGTGGTCCATGGCGGGGCGCCGTGTCCCCGCTGGGCCAAGGAGGTGGTCCTGGACTGGTGGGGCCCGGTGGTCAACGAGCTGTTCGGCTCGTCGGAGGGCACCGGTCCGCTGCGGGTCTCGCCGCAGGCGTGGCGGGAGCGTCCCGGCACCATCGGCGAGCCGGCGGCCTTCCTCACCGTGGCCGCCTTCGACGACGACGGTGAACGCCTGCCCGACGGCCAGACCGGCGTCCTCTACTTCCTGCGCGGCGACGGCCAGCCGGAGTACGTGGGCGATCCCGACAAGACCGAGGCCAACCGCCTCCCCGGTGGCTGGTTCACGGTCGGCGACGTCGGCCACGTCGAGGAGGGCTACGTGTACCTGTCGGACCGCAAGATCGACATGGTCATCACCGGTGGGGCCAACGTGTACCCGGCCGAGGTCGAGGCCGCCCTCGTCGCCCACCCGGCCGTCGCCGACTGCGCGGTGTTCGGCATTCCCGACGACGAGTGGGGCGAGCAGGTCAAGGCCGCCGTCCAGTTCGAGACTGGCGCGACGGCCACCGAGGCCGAGCTGCTCGACTGGTGCCGCGGTCGCCTCGCCGGGTACAAGTGTCCGAAGTCGGTCGACGTCCACGAGGCCCTGCCCCGGGAGGCCACCGGCAAGTTGAAGAAGCGCTACCTGCGCGACGCCTACTGGGAGGGACGCGAACGTGCCGTCTGACGCCGAGGTACTCGTGGACCGGAACGGACCGGTCACCACCGTCACCCTGAACCGTCCCGAGGCGCTCAACGCCATCACGCCGTCGATGCTGGTGGCCCTCGGCGACGCGCTCGACGATGCCGCGGCCGACGACGACGTGCGGGTGGTGGTGCTCACCGGCGCCGGCCGGGCGTTCTGCGCCGGCGTGGACCTCAAGGCCCTCGGTGGCCGGATGTCCGGGGAGGAGCCGGTGGACGGCGTCGTGGGCGAGCCGCTGGACGCGCCGGCCCGACGGGTCACCGGCCTGCTGTCGACCATGCCCAAGCCGACGGTGGCCAGGCTCAACGGCCACTGCTTCACCGGCGCCCTCGAGCTGGCCCTGGCCTGCGACCTGGCCGTCGTCGTGGAGGCCGCCAAGTTGGGCGACACCCACGCCAGGTTCGGCCTCCGTCCCACGTGGGGGATGAGCCAGCGCCTGCCGCGACTCGTCGGCATGGCCGCGGCCCGCGAGCTGTCCTACACGGCGCGGACGTTCAGCGGCGCCGAGGCGGCGGCCATGGGCCTGGTCACCCGCTCCGTCCCGGCCGACGACCTGGACGACGCCATGGCCGAACTGGTCGACGCCCTGCTGGCCAACAGCGCCGGGTCGCTGGCCGCCTACAAGGACCTCTACCGCGAGGCCATGGAACGCCCTCTCGGCGAGGGCCTCGCCTACGAGGCCTCGATGGGCTACCCGATCGGTGACACCGCCGAGCGCCTCGCCGGCTTCGGCCGCTGACCAACCCCGCCGACCGGGGCTACGGTCCACCGGGTCCGTCAGGCGAGCCGATCGGGGGATCGACGTGAAGGTGATGCTGACCGGAGCGACGGGGTTCATCGGGGGACATGCGTTGAAGGCGCTGCTCGACGCCGGTCACGAGGTGCGGGCGCTGGTGCGCGACGCCGACAAGTTGGATCGGGTCCGGGACCTGCACGGGATCGACGGACCGGTCGAGGCCGTCGTCGGCGACATGACCGACGCCGCGGCCGTGGCCTCGGCACTGGAGGGCTGTGACGCCTGCGTGCACACCGCGGCGTTCACCAGCCTCGACCCGGAGCAGATGCACCGGGCGCTTGACGTCAACGCCCCCGGCGCCGTCAACGTGTTGGACGCGGCGGCCGCCGCCGGCTGCGACCCGATCGTGCACCTGTCGACGATGTCGGTCATCTTCCCGCCCACCGGCGACGTGCTGTCCGGCGACGACCCGGTGCAGGGCGGGGGCAACCCCTACAACGCCTCGAAGGCCGTCGCCGAGGAGCACGCCCGGGCCATGCAGGCCGCCGGCGCTCCGGTGTCGATCGTCTACCCGGCCGGCGTGGTGGGACCGGACGACCTGGGCCTCAACGTGCTGGCCGCCAACCTCATCCCCACCCTGTCGACCGAGATCATGATGAGCCTCGCCTCCGGGGGCTGGCTGCTCGTCGACGTCCGCGACCTCGGGGCGGCCATCGCCGGCCTGATGGTCCCCGGTCGGGGTCCGAATCGCTACGTGGCCGGCGGGACCTACATGACCTGGGACGAATTCCACGCCCGGGTGACCGAGGTGACCGGTCGCGACCGGGCGCTGTTCCCGACGCCGGCCTCCGCGCTCGCCGGCATGGTCGACGACGAGGCCGTCGAGATCATGCTGGGGATCGTGCCCGGCGACGACGCCGCCCTGCTGGCCGACAGCGGCCTCGGGTCGTGGCGGCCGGTGTCCGAGACGCTGGCCGACACCGTCCGGTGGCTGGTGGCCGGCGGGATGCTCGACCCGGAGTGGGCGCCGAACTGCGCGTGACCGAACCCCGCTGACGCCGGCTGGCACCCGCTGACGCCCGAGGCCGGGCGGCTCAGGCGTCGAGGAGGGTGACCGTCCCGGTGTCGCCGTTGACCCGGACGAGTGCTCCGTCGGGGATCCGGGTGGTGGCCCCGGTGGCCGCCACCACACAGGGGATGCCGAGTTCCCGGCTGACGATGACCGCGTGGCTCATCACCGCACCCACGTCGACGACCACGCCGGCCGCGGGGACGAACAGCGGCGTCCACGACGGGTCGGTGATCGGCGCCACGAGGATCTCGCCGGGCTCCAGGTCGAGGGCGTCGGCCGGGTCGAGGATCACCCGGGCCCGGCCCTCGACGGTGCCGGCGCTGCCCCCCATGCCCTGGATCATCGTCTTGGACGGTCCGTCCGCCGGCGGGGCGTCGGCACGACGTCCGAAGGCGGGCACCTCGCCGGCGAACCAGTACGGCGGCTGCAGGTCGAACAGCCCGAGGTAGGTGGCCTCGCGTCCGGCGGCCTCGTCGGCCATCCCACCGGCCATCGCCGACTCCAGCTCGGCGTCGCGCAGCATGAACACGTGGCCGGCGTCGGCCAGGCGGCCGTCACCGGCGAGGCGTCGGCCCAGCTCGAGGGCGGCGAGCCGCACCTCGTGGATGACCCGCACGATCGTCGTCTTGCACTGTTCCCGGGCCGGGATCCAGGCCCGGGCGGCGGGCACGGCGATGGCCAGCGTCCCCTCGGCCTCGGCGTTGCCGGCCACCATCGTGCCGAGGAGTTCCAGGGCCTCGGTGGACCGGGCGACGGCGTCGTCGTGGGCGGCCACGGGGTCGTCCCCGTCGGGGGACAGTCGCATCCGGTCGACGAGCGACAGCGGGAGCTCGGGGTGGGTCTCCCATGTCCTCGACCGGAGCTCCCACTCGTTGGGTCCTCGGCTGCCGTGGGTGGCGGTGAAGGCGGCGAAGCCGGCCAGGAACTCGTCGGCGACCGGGCCGAGGTCGGCCAGCCGGTCGACGAGCCCGTCGATCCCGGCGTCGAAGGCGGCGGTCAGCTCCGGCGAGGCGGCCACGAGGCGACCGAGGGACCACAGGTCGTGGCTGGGCGCGGCCGACGCCACCCCGCCGAGGCCGCCGGCGATCCGGAGGTCGAGGCCCGGGCGGCCCACCCCGAGCGCGGCGACGGTCAGCGCACCCATGACCACGCTGGCCGCGGCGCTGGCCTCCGAGTGGGTGGCGAACAGGCGGCTGAAGACGGGAGGCATCTCGCGCATGCGTGCCACGAGCGCGGCCTCGTCGACGGAGGACAGGTCGGGACGGCCGGCGACGAGGGTGTCGACCTCGGTGGCCTGGGCGTCGACCTCGGGGACCTCGGTGGTCGTCATCCACGAGAACATCAGCCCGTCCACCCGCTGCGTGATCGCCGGGTCGTCGTCCTTGGGTCGGGGGACGTGGGGCGGCAGCGTGGTCCCGGTGCCGAAGAAGCCGAGGTCGACGAGCTCGGGGGTCATGGCCGACGAGCGGGCGCCCATGAGGCGGGCCACGCTGAGGTTCAGGAACATGTAGCCGCCGAAGACCTCGAACATGGTGCGCTGGCCGGGGTCGTACTCGTCGGCGTCGATGGTGAACCGGGTCATGAAGCCGAGCAGGCCCTCGTTGCCGGCGCCGTGCCAGGTGTGGTCCGCGGTCAGCGGCGAGACCGGGTCGGGGAAGACCTCGCCGACGTTGCCGCGCGTGTAGATGGGGAATGACGTGGATGGTTCGTCGTCCATGAACCACGGGTCGGACATCGCTTCGCCTCCTCGACGGTCGAAGGGCCACCCTGCCACAGGCCCGGGGCGTCGCCCTCAGGCGACCCGGAGAGTGAGGAGTGCGTCGCGGAAGGCGGCCAGCCGGTGGTCGTCCAGGCCGAGGCCGTCGCGGACGAACGCGTCGAACGAGCCCCACCGCTCGTCGATCCCGGCGAACACGGCTTCGAGGTAGGTGGCGTGGCACCACAGCAGGGCCCGAGACGTGCCCATCCGATCGGCCGGTACCTCGTCGACGGCGACCCCGAGGTGGTCGGCGATCCGCCGTCGGTGGTCGACCTCGGTGGCCTCGATCCACGGTCGCCGGACCTCGTTGGACAGCAGGTAGTCGGCTGCGATCTGATCGTCGGGTACGCCGAGCAGTCGCAGCAGGACGGCGGCCACCACGCCGGTGCGGTCCTTGCCGGCCGTGCAGTGGAAGAGGACGGGGTGCCGGTCGGGGTCCGTGACGGTCTCCAGCACAGGGCGGTACCGGTCGACGCGGTCGTGGGCGAGTCGCCGGAAGTAGGCGGCGATGTGGTCGATCCCGTGGGGTTCGGCGTCGGGGTCCAGCATCGTGTTGGCGGCCACGGCGAACTCGTTGTCGTCGGTCGACACCGACAGGCCGATCACCTCCACCTCGTCGAGCACCGGGGTCGGTCGGGCCTCGGCCTCGGTGGGTCGACGGAGGTCGACGACGGTCCGCAGCCCGAGGCCGTCGACCGTCGCCCGTTCGTCGGGCGCCAACTCGGCGAGGTGCCCGGAACGGAACAGCCGACCGGTCCGGACCCGTCGCCCGTCGACGGTGGTCGGCCCGCCGAGGTCGCGCAGGTTGGCCGCCGCCACCCGCACCCGGGGATCGTCGCTCATGGCGCGCTGGCTGACCGAGGGAGGGGCACCACCGGACGGTAGGCGTTTCCCATCGCCGCTCCGGAACCCGGATCGGCCCGAGCCGCCGCCGTTAGCCTGTCGCCGCATGGACGTGGTGGTCATCGGTGGAGCGGGACACGTCGGGCTTCCCCTCGGGCTGGTCCTCGCCGACCATGGCCACCGGGTGGTCGCCTATGACACGGACGCCGGTGCCGTCGAGCGTGTCCTCGGCGGGTCGATGCCGTTCCTGGAGGATGGCGCCCCGGATCTCCTGGCCGAGGTTCTCCTCTCGGGGGCGTTCAGCGCCTCGTCCGACCCGGCGGTGGTCTCCGACGCGGAGGTCGTGGTGGTGGTCATCGGGACCCCGGTGGACGAGCACCTCAACCCCGACCCCAGCGCCGTGCTGGTCGCCCTCGCGGAGATCTCCGACCGGTTCCGTGCCGGCCAGCTGGTCATCCTCCGCTCCACCGTCTTTCCCGGGGTGACCAGAAGGGTGGAGGCCTGGTTCGCCGACAACCACCCGGGCGTCGACGTGGCCTTCTGTCCCGAGCGCATCGCCGAGGGCTTCGCCCTGACCGAGATCGTCTCGCTTCCCCAGTTGGTCGGGGCCAGGACCGCCGAGGTGTCGGACCGGGTGGTCGCCTTCTTCGACACGTTCGGCGTCGAGTCGATCCGGGTGCTTCCCGAGGAGGCGGAACTGGCCAAGCTGTTCACGAACACCTGGCGGTACGTGAAGTTCGCGGCGGCCAACCAGTTCTGGATGATGGCCAACGAGTTCGGGGTCGACTTCGAGCGGGTCCGGTCGGCCATCACCACCGACTACCCCCGGGCGGCCGACATGCCGGGTGCCGGCTTCGCCGCTGGGCCGTGCCTCTTCAAGGACACCATGCAGCTGGCCGCCTTCAGCGACAACTCGTTCGCGCTCGGCCACGCGGCGATGATGGTCAACGAGGGCCTCCCCCTCTACCTCATCAAGCGGATCGAGGCGTCCCACGACCTCTCGGGCATGACGGTGGGCATCCTCGGCATGGCGTTCAAGGGCGACATCGACGACAGTCGGAGCAGCCTCAGCTACAAGCTCCGGAAGCTGCTCCTCTTCCGTGCCCGGGAGGTCCTCTGCACCGATCCCCACGTGGTCGACGAACGCCTCGTCCCCCTGGAGAAGGTCCTCGACGAGTCAGACCTGGTGGTCATCGCCACCCCGCACACCGCCTACCGGGGCCTGGAATTCCGGCAGCCGGTGGTCGACCTGTGGAACCTGACCGGCGGAGGCGTCCTGATTTGAGCCAGGCCGCGGGTCCCGCCTGTTCCATCGTCATCCCGGCCCGCGACGAGGCCGGCGCGATCACGAGCGTCCTGGAACGCATCGCCGATGCGGTGACCCTCTCGTTCGAGTGCGTCGTGGTCGTCGACGACGAGTCGGACCCCACCCATCCCGTGGTCGCCGGCCTCCATGCCACCGATCCCCGATTCCGCATCGTCGTCAACGACCTCGGACCCGGGCCGGCGAATGCCATCCGGTACGGGGTGTCGGCATCGGCGGCCCCCGTCGTGGTCGTCACCATGGCCGACGGCAGCGACGACCCGCGCGCCATCGACGACCTGGTCCGGCTCATCGACCGTGGGGTGGTCATCGCCTCGGCGTCGCGGTACATGGCCGGCGGTCAGCAGGTCGGCGCTCCCTTCCTGAAGTCCCTCCTGTCGCGCGTGGCCGGATTGACGCTCTGCTGGTTCGCCCGGGTCGGCACGCACGACGCCACCAACAGCTTCAAGGCGTACGACCGGCAGTTCCTCGACGAGGTCGGCATCGACTCGGAACACGGCTTCGAGATGGGGATCGAGCTGGTCGCCAAGGCCAGACGGGCCCGGCTCCCGGTGGCCGAGATCCCGACGATCTGGATCGAACGGTCCTTCGGTTCGTCCAACTTCCAGGTCCGCCGGTGGCTCATGCGGTACCTGCGCTGGTACCTGGTGGCCTTCGGGCTCCTGCGGCGGCCGAAGCCCGAGCCCCCCCGACACGACGGAGGCGACGAGTGACCGACGATCGAACGACCGACCAGCGACACGTGGTCCTGACCGGAGCCGCGGGGTTCATCGGCGGCTACGTCGTCCAGGAACTCCTGGGCCGCGGTTACCGGGTGACCGGCATCGACGACTTCTCCAAGTACGGGCCGGTCGAGCACGAGTACGACGACCACCCCGACTACCGGCTGGTCGAGGGCGACTGCCGCGACGTCGACCTGCTGCGGGACCTCTTCTCGGACGCCGACCACGTGATCGCCGGCGCGGCGATGATCGGTGGGATCACCTACTTCCACACCTACGCCTACGACCTGTTGGCCACCAATGAGCGGATCATCGCCAGTACCTGCGACGCCGCCATCGCCGCGCATGCCGCTGGGCGACTCGAGAAGGTGACCTACCTGTCGTCGTCGATGGTCTTCGAGTCGACCGACCGGTGGCCGAGTGCCGAGGGCGACGAGCTGGCCGTCCCACCACCGATCTCGTCATACGGCTTCCAGAAGCTGGCCGTCGAGTACTTCGCCCGGGCCGCATGGGACCAGTACGGGGTTCCCTACACGATCCTCCGGCCCTTCAACTGCGTGGGCGTCGGCGAGCGCCGGGCCCTCGGTGACGTCGACGTCCGGTCCGGGTCGGTGTCGTTGGCCATGAGCCACGTGGTCCCCGATCTGATCCAGAAGGTCCTCAAGGGCCAGGACCCCCTGCACATCCTCGGTTCGGGCGACCAGGTGCGGTGCTACACCTATGGCGGCGACCTGGCCAGGGGGATCGTCGACTCCCTCGAGGCCCCGGCCGCCCGCAACGAGGACTTCAACCTCTCGACGGCACGGTCGACCACGGTCAGGGAGCTGGCCGAGATCATCTGGCGGCACGTCCACGGTCCCGATCGGCCGCTGGAGTTCGTGCACGACGAGCCCTTCCCCCACGACGTCCAGCAGCGTGTGCCGGACGTCTCCAAGGCGAACGACGTCCTCGGCTTCACCGCCGACACGCCGATCGAGGGCGTCCTCGACGAGCTGGTCCCCTGGATCGCGCAGGCCATCGACGACGGCCTCGTGTGATGTCCACCGATTCGGTCGGCTCCCCGAGGACGTCCCGGGGAGCGGTCCTGATCGGACTCCTGGCCGGCCTGGTGGTCTGGGCCCGCGCACCGTTCGGGCCGCGGAACTTCTGGGCCGAGGACGGGGCTCGGTTCTTCGCCCATGCCCTCGAGGACGGTTGGTTCGCACCCCTCGGCGAGTCGGTCGCCGGCTACTTTCACCTCCTGCCGCGCCTCCTGGGCACCCTGGGGACGCTGGTGCCCATCGAGTGGGCGCCGGCGATCGTGTTCGTGGGTGGCGCGTCGGTCGTGGGCTGGTTCGCGGGGACGATCTGGTTGGCGGACCGCTCGATCGGAAGCGGATGGTTCCTCGCCGGGCTCGCGGTATCGCCCGTCCTCCTCGCGATCACCGGGTTCGAATCCATCGGCAACATCGCCAACCTCCACTTCCTCATGCTCTGTGCGACCGCCGTCGTGCTGGTCGGCGTGCAGGACGGAACCGCACGTCAGGTCAACGACGCGTTGCTCGCCGCGATGGCAGGGCTGACGTCACCGATCGCCCTCGGCCTCGCGCCCCTGGCCGTCGCCCGTTGGTGGTCCGACCGACGGGAGGGAGGTCGGCCCGCGCCGGTGATCTGTGGCTGGGCCGTCGGCCTCGTCGTGCAGTTCGTGATGATGGCCACCCTGGTGGACGACGCTCGCCAGATGGATCCCGACCGGTCGGTGACGAAGATCGGGTTCCTGTTCCTCGAGCGCGTCGTCGCCTACAACGTCCTGCCGTTCTGGCCTCGGATCTCCGGCGCTGACGCGTCCTCGGTCACGGGCGAACTGGTCGTCCGTGCACTCGTGTCGTTGATGGTGGTGGCCGTGGTCGGTCTCGGACTCCTGGCCACCTGGTCACGTTGGCATCGGGCGGGGCTCGACCGCAGGGCGCTGGTCCTCCTCGCGGTGCCGGTCACCGGGGTCGGCTTCTTCCTGGCCGCGTCCTGGATGGTCGGGTCGGAACCCAGGTACGCGGTCTTCCCCGCCTTCTGCCTCGTGTGGACACTGCTCATGCTGACCGAGGGCCGGCGGGTCGGTCGGCTGGTGGTCCTGGTCGTCGTCATGGCCGCGGTCCTCACGCACTGGGTTCCCAGCGACCTACGTCGGACGGGCCCGACCTGGAGTGACGGGTTGGAGCGGGCTCGAGAGGCGTGCCACCTCGACGTGAACGCCCGGACCGCGGTGCCGATCCTCCCCGAGGGTTGGTCGGTGACCCTCGGGTGCGACGACCTCGGCTGAGGGCCGGGAACGGGAAAGGCCCGCCCTGATGGGCGGGCCTCCGGTGGTGGTCGGGACCGGCGTCGATCCGGTGACCTTCCGCTTTTCAGGCGGACGCTCTGCCAACTGAGCTACCCGACCGTGCACCGCCCGCCCCGGAGGGCGGGCGACGGTGGCGGTCCTGACGGGATTTGAACCCGCGACCTCCGGCTTGACAGGCCGGCGTGCACTCCAAACTGCACCACAGGACCCCGGTCGTCCGATCGGAACCGGACGTCCTTCGCACCCCCAACGGGATTCGAACCCGTGTTACCTGCGTGAAAGGCAGGCGTCCTAGGCCGCTGGACGATGGGGGCCGGACCTCGCTGAGAGCGGGGTCACGATACCAGCGGCCCCCGGGGTCGCGTCACCCGTCGGACGCCGCGCCGACCGTCTCCTCGAGGAGGAATCCCAGCCAGGCGAGGAGGGCCCGCTGAGGGGCGTCCGGGGCCTCGGGGTCGAAGCCGTCCTCCTCGGACACGTCCAGACGGGTGCCCAGGAGCAGGCGCAGTCCGTTCAGGACCTGCATCCACGAGGCCAGCTCGTCATCATCCAGCGACTCCGAGTGAGCCGTGGCCAGCACCACGTCGGCGGCGTCCAGGCGGGTCCGAACGAGGTCGTCGTGGACCAGCGAGGCGTAGTCGTCCTGGCGCTCCCGGTCGTCCACGTAGGCGGTCGGGTAGAGGCGGGCCAGGGCGGGGTCGTCGTCGTCGGCCACCACGGCGTGGAACTGCCGGGCCAGGTCGGCCATCAGGTCGCGTTCGTCGGGGCCGAGGAGGACGACGGTCCGCTCGCCGTCCCGCTGGAAGGCCAGGGCCTTCCGCCGTCGCAGGATCACCGGTCCTCCCGCTGCAGCGTGGCCCACAGGCCGTGCTCGTGGAGGCGGAAGACGTCCATCTCGGCCTTCTCCCGGGTCCCGCCGGACACCACGGCCCGGCCCTTGTGGTGGACGTCCAGCATCAACCGGTCGGCCTTGGCCTTCGAGTAGCCGAAGAGCTTCTGGAAGACGAACGAGACGTACGACATCAGGTTGATGGGGTCGTTCCACACCAGCACGATCCACGGCCGGTCGGTCGCCACGTCCTCGTCGGTGCCGAGGTCGACGTCGGGCCTGTTGGTGGTGGGCGCGTCGGTGGTGGGCGCGTCCGTGAGGGTCGGCGGGTGGCTCACGAGGGAGGCCCTCCCACCAGCGCCTCGGCGGGGCCCCGGCGGTCGACGGCCACCAGCCGGAGCCGGACGACGACCATCCACAGCGCGGTGGCGCCGGCCACGTGCAGGCCGACGAGCACGACGGGCACGCCGGTGAAGTACTGGGTCCATCCGATGGCGGCCTGCGCGGCGACCACCCCGACCAGCCACGCCACGGCCCGACGCACCGACGCTTCGGCCCCGTGGCGCCGGACGGCCAGCACCAGGGCGGCGACCACGCCGAGCAGGACGACCACGCTCGTGCCGTGGACGCGGGCCGCCTCCAGGACGGTGAACGGCAGGCGGGGGATGGGGTCGTCGTGGCTGCCGGCGTGCGGTCCCGATCCGGTCACCAGGGTGCCGCTGGCCAGGACGAGGACCGCCAGGCCCCACAGCACGCCGGTGAGGCGTCGGACCACGTCGGGGACGACCACGGGGGGACGGGCGTGGTCCCCGGCCAGGTGGTGGAGCACCACCGCGTTCCACACCAGCACCATCGACAGGGCGAAGTGTCCGAGGACCAGCCACGGGTTCAGGTGGCTGAGCACCACCAGGCCACCGAGGACCACCTGGCCGACGACGCCTCCGACCAGGCCCCACGACCAGCGCAGCAGGTCGCGCCGGCGCGGCCACCGGGCCATCGATCCGAGCACCGCGGCGACCACGGCAAGGGACACCAGCCCGGTCACCAGCCGGTTCCCGAACTCGATCCAGCCGTGGAGGTTCGCCTCGGGGACGAACTGGTCCTGTTCGCAGGTCGGCCAGTCCGAGCAGCCGAGGCCCGAGCCGGTCAGGCGCACCGCGGCGCCCGACACCACGATCCCGGCCAGCAGCCCGAGGGCCACGCCGCAGATCCGGCGGTACCCGTCGGGGGTCAGGGGGCCACGTCGTCGGGGCGCGTCCTCGCTCACGCCCGTCAGGGTACGGACCGACCCGGCTCCGTAGGCTCGCCGACCATGGAACTCAGGGACAGCGTGGTGGTCGTGACCGGTGCGGCCAGCGGGATCGGCGAGGCGATGGTGGAGCGGTTCGCCGCCGAGGGGGCGGCCGCGGTGGTGGCCGCCGACCGGGACGTCGCCGGCGTGGAGGCCCTGGCCGGGAGGCTCGCCGGCGGGGCGACGGCGGTGGAGGCCACGGGCTGCGACGTGTCCGACGAGGCCGCGGTCCGGGCCCTCGTCGACGGCACGGTGGAGCGCCACGGACGGATCGACCTGATGGCGTCGAACGCCGGCTACGTCACCGTCGGTGGCCTCGAGGCGCCGGACGACGAGCTGCACCGCATGTTCGACGTCCACGTGATGGCCCACCTGTACGCGGCCCGGTACGCCATCCCCCACATGGTGGCGGCCGGTGGCGGGCACCTGCTGAACACCTCGTCGGCCGCCGGCCTGCTGACCCAGATCGGTTCGCTCCACTACTCGGTGACCAAGAACGCGGCGGTGTCGTTGGCCGAGTGGATCAGCGTCACCTACGGCGACCGGGGCATCGGGGTGTCGGTGCTGTGCCCGCAGGCGGTGGCCACCAACATCACGACCAACAGCCCGACGGCCGACCTGATGCCCGGCGACGGGCCGTCCGGGGCCGCCGCGGTCGACGGGGTGCTGACGGCGGCCGAGCTGGCCGACACGGTGGTCGAGGCCCTGGCCGACGGGCGCTTCCACGTCCTGCCCCATCCGGACGTGGCCGAGTACGTCCGCCGCAAGGGCGACGACGTCGACCGCTGGCTGGCCGGGATGCGTCGGTTCCAGCAACGCCTCTATCCGGACGGACCGACCCCGGCCGACTGGCTCCTAGCCTGACCGACGATGCGCGCCGACTCCCCCCGAGCCGCCGGACCGCCAGCGGTCGACGGCGCCACCTTCTCCCGTCGCGAGAAGGTGGCGGGCTACGTGGCGCTCACCAAGCCGCGGATCATCGAGCTCCTCCTGGTGACGACGGTGCCGACGATGTTCGTGGCCGAGGGCGGGGTGCCGTCGGTGTGGCTGATGGTGGCCACCGTGGTGGGCGGAACGCTGGCCGCCGGTGGCGCGAACGCCGTGAACATGGTCGTGGACCGGGACATCGACGCCCTGATGGAGCGGACGATGCACCGTCCCCTGGTCCGGGGGGTGATGTCGCCGAGGGCGGCGCTGACGTTCGCCGTGGTCCTCGAGGTGGTGGCCTTCGCCTGGTTGTTCGCCACCGTCAACCTGCTCAGCGCGGTGCTGGCCGTGTCGGCCACCTTCTTCTACGTGTTCGTGTACACGCTGTGGCTGAAGCGGACGTCGACGCAGAACATCGTCATCGGTGGCGCTGCCGGCGCCGTTCCCGTCCTGGTTGGCTGGTCGGCGGTGACCGGGACGCTGGACTGGGCGCCCGTCGTCCTGTTCCTCGTCATCTTCTTCTGGACGCCGCCGCACTTCTGGGCGTTGGCCATCAAGTATCGGGACGATTACTCGGCGGCCGAGGTGCCGATGCTCCCGTCGGTGGTCAGCATCGGCGAGACGGTCCGGAAGATGGCCCTGTACACGGTGGTCCTGGTCGGCCTGACCCTCGTCTTCTCCCCGGTGGCGGGGATGGGCTGGGTGTACCTGGGCTCGGCGCTGGTCCTGGGGCTCGCCTTCGGCGTGCTGGTGGAGGCGGTCCGCCGGGACCCCGGCGAGCGCACCGCCATGCGCCTCTTCTCCTGGTCCATCACCTACGTGACGCTCCTCTTCGCGGCCATGGTCGTGGACGTCCTCGTCTGACCCGTTGGACCCCGCCCGGGCGCCGCGACAGGCCGTGCTTTTCCTCGTTCAGGTCAGCCGACCGGGCGCGCGCCGACTAGATTGCGCCGGACGTGCGAGCGCCGGAACCACCGTCGATCCGCCTAGCCTCGTCTGGTCCGAGCGCGCTCGGATCGCCGGACGAGGGCACTCCACCCGCCCGCTGACCTGAGAAGCTTCGATGACGACGACTGACAACGCCGCCGCCTCCGATTCCGCGCCGACCGCCCTGGAGCAGGCCGTCACCACCACGGATCCCGTGGCGCTGGCGCGGGTGTGGGGATTCGGTGGCATGACGTCCATCCTCCTGGGGGCCGTGGCCGGCCTCCTGGTGGGCCTGGAGCGTCTGGACCTCGCCTCGGCCGACGTGTTCGGCAGCGCGGACGAGGTCTTCCAGTTCTGGTCGGCCCACCGCGTGGCCTTCGTGCTGCTCGGCGTCCTGCCCGCTCTCATGGCCCTCGCCACCACCGTGGTGCCCCGCCAGTGCGGCGGCTCCCTGGTCTTCCCCCGGGCCGCGGCGATGGCCTGCTGGACCTGGCTGGTCGGCGCTGGCATGACCGTCGCCGGCTTCCTCGTGGACGGCGGCCTCGGCACCCCCGGTGGCGGTGGCCAGCGCGAGGCCACGGCGTTGACCATGATGGGCCTCCTGCTCGCCATCGGCGGCCTGCTGCTGGCCTCGGTCTGCGTGATGACCACCATCGTCTCCGGTCGGGCCGCCGGCACCGGCCTGCGGGACCTGCCCTACACCGCCTGGACCACGCTGGTCGGCGCCACGGTGTGGACGGGGATGCTGGGCGTCCTGGCCGCCAACGCCGTGCTCGCCTACGTCGACCTGCGGGGTCGCCCGGCCGTGCGCTTCGGTGCCGAGGACGCCATCTGGGAGCAGCTCTCCTGGATGTTCACCCACCCGGCCATCTACGTGCTGGCCCTTCCCGTGCTGGGCATCGCCCTGGACCTCGTGTCGTCTGCCACCCGGACCGAGCAGGCCAACCGCGACGTGCTCCTGGTGGCCACCGCGGCGTTCGGCTTCCTGTCGTTCGGCGCCTTCGCCCAGACCTTCTTCGACACGCCCGGCACCCCGGTCGCCGAGGAGGCCATCTCGGTGGTCGCCGCCTTCGCCATCGTCCCGGTCGCCCTGGCCATCGTGGGCGGCCTGGCCGACACGCTGCGCCGTGGCGCCGGCAACCTGGGTTCGAAGCCGCCGGCCGAGGCCGTCTGCTCGGTGCTGGCCGCCGTGCTGGTGCTGGCCGCCACGGCGGTGGGCGCGGTGCGGGTCATCGCCCCGCTGGAGTTGCTCGACACCTCGGTCACCGGCGCCCACTTCGCCCTCGTGTTGGGCGCCGTCGTCCTCGGCGTCGGCGCCGGCTTCCACCACTGGGGTGAGGAGCTGGTTGGTCCCAAGGGTCGCCGACCGGGCCTCTTCCTGCTCGGTGGCCTCGCCGTGGCCGGGGGCACGGTGCTCGTCGGCGTGGCCGACCTGGTCAGCGGCCTGCTGGACCAGGCCGACTTCACCGGCGTCGACCTGGCCACCGCCGGCAACCCCGACTCGGGCGTCGACGGCCTGAACCTCGTGTCGCTGGTCGGCTCGCTGGCGCTGCTGGGTGGCCTGGCCATCTGGATGCTGACCGGGAGCCTGCACACCGCCGCCAACCGGAAGGGCGCCGCCTGATGGCCTCCACCGTCCCCGCCGCGCCGACCCGGCCCCGGACCCTGGTGGTCGCCTCGGCCTTCGGCACGGGCAGCGTCGTCATGTACTTCGGCTGCCTGTTCGCCCTCTACTTCTCCATCCGCCACGACGCCATGGCGTGGGGTGCCCAGTGGTACCCGGAGGGGGCCATCCAGTTGGTGCCCGGCGGCATGAACATGTCGACCATGGCCATGTCGGCCATCACCATGGGCTGGGCCGTCCACGCCGTCCTGAACGACGACCGGATCCACGCCATGATCGCCATGGCCCTGACCGCGGTGCTGGGCATCGCCATGGTCAACCAGACGGTCTTCTACTTCAAGGACATCGGCCTGCCCATCGACGCCAGCGAGGCGGCGACGCTGCTGTTCACCATCGTCGGCTCGCACATGGTGATGGTGGCGATCGGCGTGCTCTGGCTGGGGCTCCTGCTGCTGCGGGCCCTTGGCGGCCAGGACACCAGCCGGCACCGCGACCTCGTCTCGGCGGCCGCCCTCTACTGGTACGCCTCGGTGGCCGTGTACTCGGTCATCTGGATCGGCATCTACATCGCCAAGTAGGCGCAGGGGATCGACATGCTCACCACCGGGTTCAAGCTCTGGTTCGGATTCTTCGTCGCCGTCGTCTTCGCCGCGGTGTTCGCCGGCTACACGTCGGGCGCCACCGAGACCGGCCCCCTCTCGCTGGGCTGGAAGGGCGGCGTCGGCAACCACGTCTCGTACACCATCCTCGTCTTCGCCGCCGGCGTGCTGGCCCTGTTCGGCCTCGTCGCCGTGGCCTTCCGCGACGCCGATGCCGAGGCACAGGCCGAGGTCCTGGGCCTCGACGAGGCGCCCGCCGCCCAGCACGAGGTCGGCAGCTCGCTGTGGCCGGTCTTCGGCGCCCTCGGCGTCGGCACCCTCGGTGTCGGACTGGTCGTGCACCCCGCCGTCTTCGTGATCGGCCTCTGCATCGTGGCCGCCGTCGCCGTCGAGTGGACGATGACCAACTGGTCCGAGAAGGTCTCCGGAGACCCGGCCGCCAACGCCGAGGCCCGCGAGAACCTGATGCGGCCCATCGAGATCCCGATCCTCGGCACCATCGGCGTGGGCGTCCTCGTCCTCGCCGTGTCCCGGATCCTGCTGGCCTCGTCGGTCACCGGCGCCGTCTGGGTGGCCACCGTGGTCGGCATCGTCATCTTCGGCCTCGCCGTGCTGGTCAGCCAGCGTCCGGACCTGCCCCGGGTGGCGGTTCGCGGCATCCTCTTCGTGGGCTGCGTCGCCGTGCTGGTCCTCGGCATCGTGACGGCGGTCAGCGGCGAGCGGGAGTTCCACCACAAGGGCGGCGGCGCCCACCAAGACGACGCCCACGCGGAGGCGGACCATTGATCCCCAAGTCCCTGCGTTCCGGGCGGCTCGCCGCCCTCCTCCTCGGCGGCCTGGCCGTCCTGACGGGCTGTGCCTCCGACGCGCCCCTGGACACCCTGGAGCCTCAGGGCCCGATCGCCGAGACCATCGACGAGCTTTCTGATCCGGTCTTCCTGATCGCCGGCATCGTCTTCGTCATCATCTTCGGCGCCACGGCCCTCATCTGGTGGAAGTTCCGCGACGACCACAGCACCGACGAGTTCCCGGAGCAGGTCCACGGCCACCTTCGGGCCGAGCTCGGTTGGACCATCGGTCCCGCCGTGCTCATGGCCCTGATCGCCGTGTTCACGCTGCTCACCCACTTCGACATCAACGGTGAGGACCGCACGGACATCGTGGTCAGCGTCGACGGCGAGCGCACCTCCTGGGACCCCGAGGTGGTGGTCGTCGGCCAGCAGTGGTGGTGGGAGTTCCGCTACTACTTCGACGGGCTGGACGGCGTCGACCTGTCCGACCCCCGGCACCTGCCGCCCGCCGACATCGTCACCGCCAACCAGCTGGTCATCCCGACCGGTTCGGAGATCGGCCTGAAGCTCACCAGCCGTGACGTGATCCACAGCTTCTGGATCCCGGCGCTCAACGGCAAGCGCGACGCCGTGCCGTACCGCATCTCGCCGTGGAAGATCGAGGCGGTCACCCCGGGCGTCTACTTCGGCCAGTGCACCGAGTTCTGCGGCCTCAGCCACTCGCGGATGCGGATGCAGACCGTGGCCATGGATCCGGCCGACTTCCAGGCCTGGATCGACGAGCAGGTCCAGCCGGCAGCCGAGCCGACCGACGCCGCGGCACAGCGGGGCCGGGCCGTCTTCGAGGGCCAGTGCACCCGCTGCCACGTGGTGAACGGCATCAACGACGGTGGTGGGGCCGACCTGGTCGCCAACGCCGCGCCGAACCTCACACACTTCATGAGCCGGACCACCTACGCCGGTGGCATCTTCGACCTGTACCAGCCGGACGGCTCGCTGAGCCGCCCGCAGCTGGAGGCCTGGTTGCGGAACGCCCCCGAGGAGAAGCCCGCCTACGCCGAGGGTCGCCGGGGCATGCCGGCCATGGGCCTCAGCGAGAGCCAGATCGATGACGTGGTGGCCTACCTGTCGACGCTGGGGAGCAGCCCGACGATGGAGGTCATCGCGGCGACGGAGGTCGACCGATGAGCGAGACGACGGCCAGCCCGATCGGGGTCTACACCCGACCCAAGGGCAACACCGGGTGGCGCGACTGGATCACCACCGTCGACCACAAGAAGATCGGCATCCTCTACGGCGCCACCGCCATGCTCTTCTTCCTGATCGGTGGCCTCGAGGCGCTGCTGATCCGACTCCAGCTGGCCACGCCGGACGGGACGGTGCTGGGCGCCGACACCTACAACCGGGTGTACACGATGCACGGCGTGACCATGGTCTTCATGGTGATCATGCCGCTGGCCGCCGCGTTCGCGAACTACCTGCTGCCGTTGCAGATCGGTGCCCGCGACGTGGCCTTCCCCCGCCTGAACGCCCTGTCGTACTGGGTGTTCCTGTTCGGCGGCCTGTTCCTGAACATGGCCTGGGTCTTCGGCGACGCCCCCGACGGTGGCTGGTTCGCCTACGCCCCGAACACCGGGACGATCTTCTCGCCGGGCAAGGGCATGGACTTCTACGCCCTCGGCCTGCAGATCATGGGCATCGCGTCGTTGGTCTCGGCGATGAACCTGATCGTGACCGTGCTCAACATGCGGGCTCCGGGCATGACGTTGTTCAAGATGCCGGTGTTCACGTGGATGATCCTGGTGGTGCAGTTCCTGCTGCTGTTCGCCGTGCCGGTCATCACCGTCGCCCTGTTCCTGCTCATGTTCGACCGGAACTTCGGCGCCAACTTCTTCAACCCGGAGATGGGCGCCGATCCGCTGCTGTGGCAGCACCTGTTCTGGATCTTCGGACACCCCGAGGTGTACATCCTGATCCTGCCCAGCTTCGGCATCATCAGCGAGGTCATCCCGACCTTCTCCCGGAAGCCCATCTTCGGCTACCCGTTCATGGTGTTCTCGGGCATCGCCATCGGCTTCATGGGCTGGGGCGTGTGGGCCCACCACATGTTCGTGTCCGGCATCGGCCCGATCTCCGTCGCCGCCTTCTCGGTGTCGACGATGTTCATCGCCGTGCCGACCGGCGTGAAGATCCTGAACTGGCTGGCCACCATGTGGGGCGGGAAGATCCGGTTCAACACGCCGATGCTGTTCGCCTCCGGCGTGGTGTCGATGTTCACCATCGGCGGCCTGTCCGGCGTGACCCACTCGCTGGCCCCGGCCGACACCCAGCAGACCGACACCTACTACATCGTCGCCCACTTCCACTACGTGATCTTCGGTGGCGCCCTGCTCGGCATCTTCGCCGGCTTCTACTTCTGGTGGCCCAAGGCGTTCGGCCACCTGCTGAACGAGAAGCTGGGCAAGTGGAACTTCTGGCTGATGATCGTCGGCTTCAACATGACCTTCGGCCCGATGCACATCCTCGGGCTCCAGGGCATGTCGCGGCGGATCGACACCTACAGCCCCGGCTTCGGCTTCGAGTTCTGGAACATGTTCGCCACCATCGGGGCCTTCATCATCGGCCTCGGCGTGCTGGCGTTCCTGCTCAACGTCTGGGTCTCCGCGAGGGCCGCCAAGCACGCTCCGCCGGTCGGCCTCGACCCGTGGGACGCCCGCAGCCTCGAGTGGTTCACCCCGAACCCGACGCCGGTGCACAACTTCGACGACGACATCCAGGTCGAGGCCCTCGACGAGTTCTGGCACCGCAAGTACGGCCAGGACGAGGACGGCCGGGTGGTCCGGGTGGCGACGGCCGAAGAGGTCTGCCAGGACGGCTCGGCGACCGACACCCACCTGCCGTCGCCGTCCTACTGGCCGATCGTCCTGGCCGCCGGCCTGCCGTTCATCGGGTTCGGCCTCATGTACTCGCTGTGGTTCTGCGTGCCGGGCGGTGCCCTGGTGCTGATGGCCATCTACGGCTGGGTGTTCGAGCCGACCGACGACCCGGACGGTCCGCACGGCCACGGTCATGACGACCACGGTCATGACGACCAGGGTCCCGACGACCACGGTGACGCCGGAGAGGCTGCCGCCGAGACCGCTGAGGAGGCCCCCGTTGGCTGACGCCGCCGCCGTGTCGCACGGCCACGGGACGGGCACCGGCCTGTCCAACAACAAGCTCCTGATGTGGACGTTCCTGGGTTCGGAATGCCTGCTGTTCGGTGGCCTGATCTCGACCTACCTGATCTACCGGGGTCGGTTCGGTGACGGGCCGGCGCCCGGCGACATCTTCGACATCCCGTTCACGTCGGTCAGCTCGTTCGTGCTGCTGATGAGTTCGCTGACCATGGTGCTGGCGCTGTCGGCGCTGCAGCGCGGCGACATCCGCAACAACCGGATCTGGCTGCTGACCACCGCCCTGCTGGGCTCGCTGTTCATCGGCGGCCAGGTGTACGAGTTCACGACCTTCCTGCGGGAGGGCCTGGGCTACACCACCAGCCCGTTCTCGTCGGCGTTCTTCACCCTGACCGGCTTCCACGGCGTGCACGTCAGCCTCGGCATCGTCATGCTGATGTCGCTGCTCATCTCGTCGTTCCGGGGGACGCTCACCAAGGAGCGGTCGGAGACGGTCGAGATCGTGGGCCTGTACTGGCACTTCGTCGACGTGGTGTGGATCTTCATCTTCACCGTCATCTACCTGGTCCCCTCGCCCACCAGCTGAGCCGGGACACCTGGAACCGGGAGACACCGTCATGAGCACCGACACCGCAGAGCACGTGGACTCGCACGACGAGGCCCACGACCACCCGTCGGACAGGAAGTACGTCCAGGTCGCCATCATCCTGGCCATCGTCACCGCCCTCGAGGTGGCGACGTACTGGATGGAGAGCGTGCCGGGCGAGATCCTCATCCCGGTCCTGATGCTGATGATGGTCTACAAGTTCTTCTACGTGGCCGCCTGGTTCATGCACCTGAAGTTCGACAGCCCCATGTTCACGAAGTTCTTCGTGGCGGGGTTGATCCTGGCCACCATCGTGTACGGGATCATGCTCACCGTCTTCGAGTTCTGGCACAAGGGCTAGACGGCGGAGCCGGGCGCAGGCGTCCGGCGTCCCACCAGGGGCCCGGCCACCCGGTGACCGGTCCGTGATCCGATGACCGTCCTCCTCGCCGCCTCGCCCGACCCGTGGCGATGGCAGGCCCACCCCGAGGTCTGGTTCCTCGTCCTCGCCGTCGTGGCCCTCGGCTGGTGGGCCACCCGGGTCATCGGCCCGAGGGTCGTCCCGGCCGGGGAACCGGTCACGACCCCGTTCCAACGACGGGCCTTCGTGGTCGCCACGCTGCTGCTTCTGGTGTCGGCCGACTGGCCGGTGCACGACATCGCCGAGGAGCACCTCTACGCGGTGCACATGGTCCAGCACCTGGTGATCACGTTCATCGTGCCGCCGCTGTTCCTGCTGGCCATGCCGGCGTGGCTGGCAAGGCTGCTGGTGCTCGACGGGGGTCGGGGGTCGCGGATCCTGCGGCGCATGGCGCATCCGGTGGTGGCCGGCGTGCTCTTCAATGGCCTCACGGCCCTGACCCACTGGAGCGGCGTGGTCCAGTGGTCGTTCGACTCGGGGGCGTTCCACTACGGCGTGCACCTCGCCCTGTTCCTGAGTGCCCTGCTCATGTGGGTGCCGGTCGCCGCGCCGCTGCCCGAGCTGCGGATCTCGGTGCCCGGCCAGATGATCTACCTGTTCCTGATGTCGGTCATCCCGACCATCCCCGCCGCGTGGCTGACCTTCGCCGAGGGCACCGTCTACAAGCACTACGACGACGGCTATCAGGCCTTCGGCGTGACGGTGCGGTCCGACCAGCAGGCCGCCGGCCTCATCATGAAGCTGCTGGGCGGCTTCTACCTGTGGGGGATCATCATCGTGAAGTTCATCGGCTACTCGCGGGTCCACCATCGGGAGAACCAGCAGCTGCGTCCGGCCGAGGGTCGACACCTGCGACTGCGCCGGGACGCCGACGCGGCCGCCGATTCGAAGGGGTCGTGACGGGGGCTCCCCGCTAGGTTCGAACCGTGATCGACATCCGCCTGCTGCGCTCCGACCCCGAGGCCGTCAAGGCCTCCCTCGCCCGTCGTGGCGAGGACACGTCGCCCCTCGACCGGGTGGTCGAGTTGGACGCCCGGCAGCGTTCCCTGGCCGAGGAGCGCGACCAGGTCCGCAACGAGGTCAATACCATCTCCAAGCAGGTCGGCGGCCTCCATCGCGACGGGAAGGCCGACGAGGCCGCCGAGTTGCAGGCCCGCAGTCGGGAGCTCGGCGCCCGCGAGGACGAGCTGGCCGCCGAGGTCGACGCCCTGGCGGCCGAGGTCCGCGACATCCTGCTGCGGATCCCCAACACGCCGTCGGAGGACGCCCCGGACGGTCTGTCCGAGCACGAGAACGTCGTGGTGCGCCACGAGCACTGGGATCCGGACGCCTACGGCGAGCACCAGCGGGTGCCGCACTGGGAGATCGGCGAGGAGCTCGGCATCCTCGACGTGGAGCGTGGCACCAAGCTGTCGGGCTCGATGTTCGTCATGTACTCGGGCATGGGCGCCACCCTGTGTCGGGCGCTCGTCCAGTACGGCCTGGACCGCAATGCCGACGCCTACCGGGAGATGCGGCCCCCGACCCTGGTCAAGACGGCCACGATGGTGTCGACGGGCCATCTGCCCAAGTTCGAGGAGGACGCCTACCACCTCGAACGTGACGACCTGTGGGCCATCCCCACCGCCGAGGTGCCCCTCACGTCGTTCCACCGCGACGAGGTGGTCGACGAGGCCGACCTGCCCATGAAGTTGATGGCCCACACCTCGTGCTTCCGGCGCGAGGCCGGCTCGGCGGGACGGGACACCCGGGGCCTGCTGCGGGTCCACGAGTTCGACAAGGTCGAGCTGCTGGCCTACGCCACCCGGGAGCAGTCGCCCGAGGTGCACGCCGACATCCTCGCCCGTGCCGAGGCGGCCATCACCGACCTGGGCCTGTCGTACCGGGTGCTGGACCTGTGCGCCGGCGACCTGGGTGGCTCGTCGGCCCGGACGTTCGACCTCGAGGTGTACGCCCCGGGCGCCGACCAGTGGCTGGAGGTGTCGTCGGTGTCGTGGTTCAGCGACTACCAGGCCCGTCGGGCCAACGTCCGCTACCGGCCGACCGGCGAGAAGGGCACGCGGATCGTGGACACCCTGAACGGGTCCGGCCTGGCCGTTCCCCGGGTGTGGGCCGCCGTGGTCGAGACCCACCGGCAGCCCGACGGCACCGTCGCCATCCCCGAGGTGCTCCAGCCCTACATGCGCGGGGCCACCAGCATCTCCTGACCGAGCCGGCTCAGGCCGTCAGGTACAGGCCCAGGGCGGCCGCGCCCACGCCGAGCACGAGCGTGTTGGCCACGTGTCCGATGGTCCGGCCGCTGCGTCGACCCACGCGGGTGTCGGCCATGCCCATGGCGTCGGCGGCGAACGTGGAGAAGGTGGTCAGCGCCCCGAGGCCCCCGGTGCCGACGATGGTGAGCGTGGCGTCGCCGGTCCCGGCCAGCAGGCCGAGGGCGAACGAGCCCACGACGTTGACGGCCATGGTGCCGAGGTGCCCGCCCGGCCACCTGCCGGAGGGGTGGCTGGCCAGGAACCGGACCGCTGCTCCGGCACCGGCCAGCAGCACGAAGGCGACGGCGGTCGGGATCGGACCGGTCAGCACGCCGGACCTCCGGTGACGGCCTGGCCGACCCGACGGCCGAGCGCGAACCCCCACAGGCCACCGACCACCGACACCAGCGCGTAGCCGATCGCCCCGGTGACGTCGTCGGACCGCAGGGCGGTGGCCACCTCGACGGCGAACGTCGAGAAGGTGGTCAGCCCACCGCAGAACCCGGCGCCGAGGAGCAGGTGGGTCGCCCCCGAGATGCCGCGGCCGACCAGCACCCCGAGGACCGCACAACCGATCAGGTTGGCCAGCAGGACCGGACCGGCGACGCCGCCTTCGGGTCCGGCCGTGGCCTCGATGAGGGCCCATCGGGCGGCCGCGCCCACCGCTCCGCCCACCGCCACCAGGGCGACCTCGCGGGCCGTGGGAGGGCCGGTGCCGGGCATCACCCGACCCTAGGTCCGGTCGGCCGACGCCGGGGGCGCCGTGGTTGACTGGCGGCATGTCTTCTGGAGACGGGTCGGTCGGAGGCATGGACCTGAGCGGGGTGCGCGAGGCGTACGAGACCGGGGGCTTCGACGAGGCCGACCTGGCCGACGACCCGTTCGCCCAGTTCCAGCGGTGGTTCGGCGAGGTCGAGGCGGCCGGCTACTGGGAGCCCAACGCCATGGTCCTGAGCACCGTCACCGTCGACGGGTGGCCGTCGGCCCGCAACGTGCTCCTGAAGAAGGTCGACGCCGACGGGTTCGTCCTGTTCACCAACTACACCAGCGACAAGGCCGTCGAGATGGACGCCTCGGGTCGGGCAGCGCTCACCTTCAGTTGGACCGAGCTGCGACGTCAGGTCCGGGTGACCGGCACGGCCGAGCGTCTCGACGACGCCGAGTCTGACGCCTACTGGACGACCAGACCGAGGGGCAGCCAGCTGGGGGCCTGGGCATCGGACCAGAGCGTCGTGGTGCCCGACCGGGCCACCCTGGAGGCCGCCTACGCCGAGGCGGAGGACCGCTGGGCCGGCCGGGACGTGGAGCGGCCCGGGCACTGGGGCGGCTACCGGGTCCGGCCCTCGATGGTCGAGTTCTGGCAGGGGCGCCCCGACCGGCTCCACGACCGGCTCCGGTACCGCCACGGCGGTGATGGGGCCGGAGACGGCTGGATCGTGGAGCGCCGGGCCCCCTAGCCGGTCACCCTCCCGGGCCACCGCCGGGGACGGGCCGCTCGGGGTCGTCGAGGGCGGCCACCAGGCCGTCGATCAGCAGTTGCAGGTGCTCGGCGCGCGGCGTGCCGTCGCGGTCCGACCAGTCGCGGTGGTCGCGGTTCCACCGGATGCTGGGTGGGAGCTCCACCTGGACGCCACCACCGGTCCGGTTCACCGGGTTGTCGGGATTCAGGCCCCGCAGGCTGCGGGGCATGGCCTCCACGTCGTCGACCACCCGGTACTCGTCGGGGAGCACGCCCCGGAGGTGCCCGGCCACGTGGTGGGCGGCGGCCCGGTCGGCCCCGCCGACCAGCACGGCCCAGAAGTCGTCATGGCGGCCGTAGCCGTGGATGGACAGCACCGTGTCGACGCGGTCCAGGAAGGCGTCGAGGCGGTCCGACGTCCCGGCGGTGAACCGGGTGGACGGAAGGTGGCGTCGGCAGCCGTCGGGTTGGACCACGGCGTAGGACGAGGCCCCGGTGCGTTCGGCCACCTCGCGGGCCACGACCTCGGTGGCCCGTTCCAGGCCACCGCCGTGCAGGGCGCACACCCCGACCGTCGAGCGCAACTCCAGTTCCTCCACCACGCCGGGCAGGGCCAGCAGGTCGGCCAGCGACCCGATGGGCTCGACCCGGCCGGGGGTGCGGTCGTCGACGGCGGTGGAGGAGCGTCGGCTCATCGTCGCCGGCCGGCCATCGCCCCCCGCGCCGCCCCGTAGGCGGTCAGGACCACGGCGACGGTCAGCAGCGCCTCCAACGGGGTGGCCCACCGCCAGGGGTCGTCGAACCAGTTGCCGATCCGGGCCGGCCAGTCAAGGGCGAGGCGGCCCACCGGGACGACAACCAGGTCGCCGCGGTGGACGATGCCCTCGGCCACCACCCAGGCCACGGCCACGGAACCCCAGGCCCACCGTCGGAACCGCCCCACCAGGGCCGGTCCGATGCCCCAGACGACGAGGGTGCCGACCACCAGCCACAGGGCCAGGCCGAGGCGCAGGCCGCCGACCTGCATGGTCCAGTTGGTGAGGTGCGACTGGAGGTCGGTGACGGCGTCGACGATCGGGTTCGACCCGACCCCCGGGTTGCGCAGGACCCGGATCTCGTAGACGCCGTAGACGATCAGGTAGGCGCCGCCCAGCATGAGGAACACGGCGCCGATCCGGTCGAAGTGGGGCAGGAGGCGTCGTAGGTGCCGGGCCAGGCCACCCCGGGCCATGGCCAGCGACAGGGTCAGCGAGGTGACCACGGCGGCCATGCCGGCGGCGAAGGCCAGGTACACGGCGATGCCGTCGACGATCCCGTCCCGTCGGAAGCTGCCGGCCACGTGCAGCAGGAAGATCGGTGCCGCGCAGCCGATCGACACCACGGCGTAGGAGGCCCCGAAGCCCAGGACCGACCAGAACTCCCGGGTCCGGGGTCCCCTCCCCGGCTTGAGGAACGGGACGCGGACCTGGCGGCCGGCCAGCAGGGCCAGCCCCCACGGCACGAAGGCGATCCCGAGGGCGACGGTCACCCACGGGGTGCGCGAGGCCACGGCCTCCTCGCTGACCACCGTGTTGACGGCCAGGCCGAGGAGCCCGAACACCAGCACGAAGGCGGTGGTCAGGGTGAGGCTGACCGAGAGGCCGCGCAGGGCCTGCTCGGGGCGGGCCTCGCCGTCCGCGGTGTCGCGTCCGACGAAGTAGCCCAGCCAGGTGGGGAGCATGGCGAAGCCGCACGGGTTGACCGCGGTGACGATGCCCAGGGTGAACGGCAGGGCCAGGCTGACGTCGATCACGAGGCGTCCCGGGTCATGGCAGGGTCAGGCGGTCGGCGATGGTGGTGGACAGGGACTCGGCGTCCAACGGACCGTGGTGGACGTGGACGACGTCGCCCGAGCGGTCCACGAAGGCGGTCACCGGGAGCCCCACCGCGCCGAGGGCCTCGCTGAAGTCGCCGTCGGGGTCACGACCCAGAAGGTAGGTGATGCCCATCTCGTCGGCCCGCGCCGCGGCCCGGGTCGGGGAGTCGCTGACGTTCAGGCCCACGAAGCGCACCTCGTGGCCGCGGGCCTCGTGGGCGGCCTGGAGGTGGGGCATCTCCTCGAGGCAGGGGGTGCACCACGTGGCCCACAGGTTCACGACCAGCGGGCGGCCGTCGGTGGCCACCAGGTCGGCCAGCGTGGTCGAGGTGCCGTCCCATCGTTCGAACGGGAGGGTGGCCACGTCGTCGTGGACCATCGACGCGTCGTCGGAACCGCATCCGGCCACCGGTAGGGCCGCGGCGAGGGCGAGGCAGACGGTGAGGAGGGCGGCACCGGGACCGCCGCGGGATCGGAGCACGATCCCGCGACGGTACCGGCACGGTGGGAGCCGCACGGACCGGGGCTCGCCGGAGCGTCACCCCGGTCCGTGGTCGGCGTCCTCGGGCGGCACCCACCCGGGAGGGGGACGGGTGGGTGCCGCCGTGGCCTGGTGATCCCGGTCAGGCCGACAGCAGCTCCTGCTGGATGCGCACCGGGATGGGCACCACGGGCAGCTGGTCCTCGGGGCGCGGCACCTTGGACGGGCGGCCGCGACGGCGCTTGGTGGCCAGGATGTGGCCGTTGCGGAACAGCTGGCCGCCCCACACGCCCCACGGCTCGCGGCGACGGATGGCGCCCTCGAGGCAGTCCTCCATCACCGGACACTCGGCGCACGTGTTCTTGGCCAGGGCGATCTCCCCGAGGTCCTCGGAGAAGAAGACCCGGGTGGGGACGCCGAGGCGTTCGCAGGCGGCCTGTCGCCGCCAGGTCTCTCGTTCGTAGGTCAGCACCTGCATGCTCATGTCGGTTCCTGGTTTCTGGGTCGGGTTGCTGGGTCGGATTGCTGGGTCGGGGTTCTGGTCGTTGGTGGTGGCGAGGCGTGGATCCGGTCCGAAAAACGGAGAAGGCCGCCGGATTTCTCCGGCGGCCTCGGGGGGTGGATCTGCGTTCAGCTGTTCAGCTGGTCGCTCCCCGGGGCCGCTGGCCGGTCTTGGTGAAACCGGTGGTCCGATAGGCGGTGGCAAACGTCGTCGACGCGAGCCACGAACCGTTCGGCTTCACGGACGAATGCACCACCGACGCGTGGCACCGCCCGGCCGAATGCAGGGCGGTCGGACGCACGCGCGACGAGGCGGCGTGCATGCCGGCCGAATGGCCGTTGCGGTGTCCGCGGTGCTCGTGCATGTGGTGTGCTTCCGGTTCCGTTCGGTGGTGGTCGGGACGGTGGGTCCCGACCGGTCCGACGTCCACGATAGGGGGGTCGAACCGGACTTCATCCGAGTCGATCCGGTCACCCCGGGTCAACTGAATAAATCAGGACGTCGAATACAGGGCCTGACCTGCGACTTCGTCCCTCGTGGCCCGGCCCATGATCCGGAGGTGCTCGAGGTGGGCGTAGGTCTCGCTGGCCGCCATGTCGCCCCACGAGCGCTCCTTGAACAGCCGCTGCATGTAGGCCTCGACCGTGGCGCTGCCCAGCTCGTCGCCGGCCTCGCGGATGGTCTCCAGGCGCTCGCCGTGGTGGTCGACGATGTGGTCGACCCGGTCGGCCACGTCGTCGAACGGGTGCCCGTGGGCGGGCAGCACCTGGCGGAGCCCGGGCAGCTCCTTCATGCGCTCCAGCGACCGGAAGAAGGTGGCCAGCGGGTCGTCCATGGGACCGATGCCGCCGATGTGCGGGGTGATGGTGGGCAGGACGTGGTCGCCGGACAGCAGGATCCCGTCGACCGGGTCGTAGAGGCACAGGTGGTCGTGGGTGTGGCCGGGCGTGTGCAACGACAGCCAGGTGCGGCCGCCGAGGACCAGCTCCTCGCCGTCGACGACCGTGGTCGACGGAACGGGTACCCGCCACGACCGCGACCCGCCGGTCACGTCCATCTCCGACCACTTCCGGAGCTCGGTGGCCGGCGGGGCCTGGCGGGTCGCCCCCCACGGGGTGGGTCGGGCCATCAGCGTCCGGACCCGCTCGAGGTCCTCGTCGTCGGCCAGGTCCAGCTCCACGCCGTCCATCCCGTCGTCCAGCGCCGAGTCCATCCACACCGAGCGGAAGTCCTCGTGGGTCAGGACCCGGGTGCCGTGGTCGTCGCGGAGGCGGTGGACGCCGCCGAAGTGGTCGGGGTGGCTGTGGGTGACCACCGCGGTGTGGACCCGGGAGTGGTCGGCGCCGACCTGGGCGAGCCGGTGGCCGAGGGCCTCCCACGACTCGATGCTGGGCAGGCCCGGGTCGACGAGGGTGAAGCCGTCGGCGTCCTCGAGGGCGTAGCAGTTGACGTGGCCGAGGCCCGGCATCGAGATGGGGAGCTGGAACCGGTAGAGGCCGGGGGCCATCTCGGCCACCTCGGTCGACGCCTCCTCCTGCTCCTGGCGGACCGGCCGGGGCGCGTCGGAGGCGTGCCCGTCGGCCGTGGAGGTCATGGGTCGACCCTAGGAGGGCCCGTCGACGGGCCTGTCAGCGGGATGTCGTCAGCGGGGTGGGGTCAGTGGGCGCGGTCGCCGCTGAAGAGGGCGGTCCGGTAGTGGCGGAGCTCGGCCACCGACTCCCGGATGTCGTCCATGGCCCGGTGGCCGCCGGCCTTCTCGGGGGCCGACTTCACCACCTCGGGGTGCCACCGGCGGGCCAGTTCCTTGATGGTCGACACGTCCACCGACCGGTAGTGGAGGAACCCCTCGACGTCGGGGAGGTACCGGGCCAGGAAGCGCCGATCGGTCCCGATCGAGTTGCCGCACAGCGGTACGGTGGCCGCCTCGCCGATGTGGGCCTTCAGGAAGTCGAGCGTCGCCTCGCCGGCCTCGGCCAGCGTCGTGGTCGACGCGGCGATGGCGTCGAGCAGGCCGCTGCGGGTGTGCATGGTGCGGACGAAGTCGTCCATCCGGTTCAGCACCTCGGGAGGCTGGTGGACGACCAGGTCGGGACCCTCGGCGACGATCTCCAGGTCGTCGTCGGTGACCAGGGTGGCGATCTCGACGATGACGTCGACGTCGGGGTCCAGCCCGGTCATCTCGAGGTCCATCCATGCCAGCACGGCGCCGAGCCTACGGCGTGCCCACCGCGTCCTCGGGCGCCCGTCGTGGCGCGGGCCGAGGGCTAGGGTCGCCGCCGTGCTGGAGATCCCCCTGGTCCGCCTCGTCGACGACCTGCCGCTGCCGGCGTACGCCCGCGAGGGCGACGCGGGGGCCGACCTGGTGGCCGCCGAGGACCTCACGCTGGCCCCGGGGGGTGGTCGGGCCCTGGTGCCGACCGGGGCGGCCATCGCCATTCCGGCCGGCTACGCCGGGTTCGTCCAGCCGCGCAGCGGCCTGGCCCTGAAGCACGGCGTGACCTGCCTGAACACGCCGGGCCTCATCGACTCCGGCTACCGGGGCGAGCTGAAGGTGCTGCTGGTCAACACCGACCCGTCCGAGCCGTTCGAGGTGGTGCGCGGCGAGCGGATCGCCCAGCTGGTCATCCAGCGTGTCGAGGAGTGCCGCTTCGCCCTGGTCGACGAGCTGCCCCCGTCGGAGCGCGGCGAGGGCGGCTTCGGCTCGACCGGGCGTTGACCTCCGGGCGACCGGGGCCGTCCGTGGGAACGATCACGCACCTCTCGGGGATCGACGGTGCCGACGAGGGGACCCGCGGCACGGTCGTGAACCACCGGATGCGGCAGGTCACCGAGCTGGTGGCCGCCGACGGGACGTGGAACGAGGGGCTGGTCGGGGAGGTCCGCGACCTGTTCGACTCGTTGGCCCCGGACTGGACGGCCACCCGCGACCATCCGAGGCGCAACCTGCCGGTGCTCGACGCCCTGGAGCGGGGCGGTGTGTCCCGTGGAGGGGTCGACGGGCGCACGGTGCTGGAGCTGGGGGCCGGGACCTGCATCTCGGCCCGGGACCTGGCCGGACGGTTCGACACGTTCGTGGCCGCCGACCTCTCGTGGGGGATGCTGTCGAACGCCGTGGATGGGGCACCGCCGCTGGTGTGTGCCGACGGCTCGTCGTTGCCGCTGGTCGACGGCGTGCTCGACGTGCTGATCCTGCAGAACATGTTCCTGTTCGCCGCCGAGGTCGACCGGTGCCTGGCCGCCGACGGGGCGCTGGTGTGGGTGAACAGCCGGGGGCCGGAGACGCCCATCCACCTGTCGACCGGGGCCGTCGTGGATGCCCTGGAGTCGGCCACCGGCGTGGGCTGGGATGCCGTGGACTCGACGGTGGGCGAGGCCACGTGGGCGGTGGTCCGTCGGGCCTGAGGCCCGGGGCGCCGGCGGCCGGCCTCAGCGTCGGGGGGCGGTGATGCGCAGCGTGCGGCCGTCGCCGCTGAGGTCGACCGCCACCTCGGACCCGTCGATCCGGTAGTCGACGGTGACGTCGGAGCCCGAGGCGTTCATCTCGTTCGCCATGTCCTGGACCGATGCGGCGAGGTCGCCCACGTCGGCGGGGTCGATGCGGTGGATGCGGAGCAGCGCGGCGAGGGCCACCCGGGGGAGGTCGTCGATGGGGAGCGTGGCGGGCAGCCGGAGGGTCACCACCTCGTCCGCCACTCCGGAGTTCGTCGCCACGAGCGGAGTCTCCCATTCCCGGACATGCGCCGCCGGGTCGGTCCGTTCGCCGCCTCCCGGCCCCGGTGGCGGTCGGGGCCGCCGGTCGGGCAACATCGTCGCCGTGGCCGTGCTGGTCGACGAGGCCGTGTGGCCGTGGAGGGGCGCCCGCTGGGCGCACCTGGTGAGCGACGAGAGCGTCGGCGAGCTCCACGCGTTCGCCCAGCGGCTCGGCCTGCGGCGCATGGCCTTCCAGGGCGACCACTACGACGTCCCGGCCGACGCCCGCGAGAGGGCGTTGGCCCTCGGCGCCGAGGCGGTCCGGGGTCGGGACCTCGTGCGACGCCTCCGGGCCGCGGGGCTCCGACTGGGACCGGCCGATCGCCCGGGGCGGTGGGTCGAGGTGTGGCGGGGCGGGGCGAACGGCGACCGACCCGAGCCGGGGTCGGCGGTTCCCGCGGCGTTGGCCGTCGCCCTGGCGGGGGTGGACGCCGACTGGGGGACGGCCGAGGTGGTGGCCTACGAGCGACCCTTCGGGACGGTCGACGAGGCGGTGCTGGTGGTCGAGGCCGATGCCGGGCTGGTCGCCGCGGGCCGGCCGGCCGACGGGGTGGAGGCCTGGTGCCTGGCCGACCGCCGGATGGAACTGCTGCTCCGGACGCCGGTGGTCGTCGCGTGAGGGTCGTCGCCATCGGCCTGCTGGTCCTCCTGGCGTCGGCCTGCGGCGACGGCGGCGCCGCGCCGGTGCCGACATCCACCGTGGCGCCCACGACGACGACCGTCGAACCGGAACCCGGGGTGCCGACCAACGGCTGGGTCCAGGTCGGGGACCGGTCGTTCGACCTGGCCTTCACCTGCTACTCGCCGGGGGCCGGCGACGTGGCGGCCATCGGCGTGGGAGAGCATCCCGAGAGCGGCCAGCACGTGGAGGCGATCGTCCAGGGGTTCCTCGGCCAGCCCTACGTGGGCCTGACCATCGGCGGGTCGGTGCGCTACGAGGCGTCGTTGGACGGCCCGCTGGAGGTCTTCGCCCACGATGGCACGATCAGCGCCGGCGCCATCGAGTGGGTCCGGGGCCTCGACCTGGAGTCCGGCGTCGGCGAGCGGATCGGCTACGGCGCCGTGTTCGTGAGCTGCGCCGAGTACGTCCACGACCTGCCCGAGGGGTACTGATCCTCCGAGGGTCGCCGGATCACGTCCCGGCCGGTCTCATGCCGGGCAGCCGCCCAGTTCCTCCACCCAGGGGAGGCGTCCGGCCCACATGCGGGTGATCTGGATCCCGTTGCTGAGGAACATGACCCGGTAGGTGGCGTCCTGGACGTCCTTGGGGACGTAGGCCAGCAGGTTGCCGGAGCCGTCGGGCAGGGGCGTGGTGTGGATGCGCTCCCCGAACATCTCCCGGATGCGGTCCTCGGTGTTGCCGATCCCGGCCCCCGACCGGGTGGTGACGGTCCGGGTGTCGACGTCGACCCGTTCCACGGTGCCGGCCACCACCCAGAAGGTGAGGCCCGCCTGGCCTGCCTCGGGGACGACGAGGAAGCAGTGGCCGACCGGGGTCACCGGCGTGAAGCGGCTGCCGGCGGCCACCTGGGCGTCGTGGACGGTCATGCCGAACATGATCCGGTCGATGCCCACCGTGCTGACCGACGAGCCGGCGTCGAGGGTGGGGTGGCCGAGGCCTTCGATGGGGGCGAGGGTGCCGAGTGATTGGGTGGCGACGGTGGTGGTGGCCACGCCGGCCGGCGCGGCCGTGGTGGTCACGGCCACCAGAGTCGGTTCGGCGTCCGGGTCCCTCGTCGTGGTGGTGGCCACGGCCCACGTGGTGGCGACGACGGCACCGTCGCCGCCGGGGTCGCCGGACGTTGTCCCCGACGCGGCCCCCGACGGGGCGATGGTCGGTGGGGTGGCCACCTCGGCATCCCCTCCGATGCCTCCGAGGCCGAAGAACAGGACGGCGACCACCGTGGCCGCGGCGACGGCCAGCACGAGGAGGGTGCGCATGGGCGCAGGCTAGGCGGGGCGGACGTTCCCGTTCGGGTGCCCGGACGGGGTGGTCGGGTGGGCGACCGGCGAGGCCGCGGTGGGTGTGGTGCACTCTCCCCATGCGGGTCCGGGTGATCGTCGCGGCGCTGGTCACCTCCCTGGCCTGGGCGTTGGTGGCCGGCGGGTGCGGCCGTGGCGAGGAGGACGTGCGGCCACCCGTCACCGTGTCGATCACCGCGGTGCCGACCACCACGATCGTTCCCGCCACGACGGTCGTCCGCACCACCTCGACGGCGCCCGCGACCACGGTCGCGCCGGTCACCACGGCCGTTCCCGCCACGACGACCACCACCACGGTGGTGCTGGGGCCGACCGCGCTGGAGTGCGTGGCCGACCTCCCCGTCGGGCTGCGTGTCGGCCAGGTCCTCCTGCCGGTGGTCGCCCAGGCCGAGCTTCCCGTGGTCGCCGACCTCGCGGCCCGTGGCCTCGTGGCCGGCGCCGTGGTCGTCGGGCCGGCCGGCGACGGCTTCGCTCCGGCGGTGGCCGCCGTCCAGGAGGCCTCGGCCACCGGTCCGGTCGTCATCGCCGTCGACGAGGAGGGCGGGACCGTGCAGCGGTTCGCCTCGTTGCTCGGCGACCTCCCGTCGGCCGCCGAGATGGCCGCCTGGCCGGCCGACGAGGTCCGACGGGTGGCCTCCGAGCGGGCGTCGGCCCTGGCCGGGCACGGCGTCACCGTCAACCTGGCGCCGGTCCTGGACGTCGGACCCGCGCCGGGCATCGGAGCCCGGTCCTTCTCCGACGACCCGGTGCTGGTGGCCGGTCTCGGAGCGGCCTTTGCCGAGGGCGTGCTGGCCGGTGGCCTGGTCCCGGTGGCCAAGCACTTCCCGGGGCACGGCCGGGCCAACGCCGACAGTCACGACGAACTGGCCACCACGCCACCGGTCGACGACCTGCGCGAGGTGGACCTGCTGCCGTTCTCCCTGGTGCCGGACGGGACGGCGGTCATGGTCGGACACCTGGCCGTGCCGGGCCTGACCGAGGGGGTGCCGGCGTCGCTGTCGGCGGCTGCCGTCACCGGCCTGCTGCGCGGCGAGCTGGGCTTCGACGGGGTGGTGGTCACCGACGACCTGTCGATGGGGGCCGTCGCCCAGTTGGTCGACGTGCCGACGGCGGCCCGCCTGGCCCTGATCGCCGGTGCCGACCTCCTGATGGTCGGCGGACTGGCCAACGTGGTGCCCGCCGCCTGGGGCCTGGTGGCCGCCCTCGACGACCGGACCCTGGACGGTGCCTGGCTGGACGAGGCCGTCGAGCGGGTCCTGGCGCTGCGCGGCGTCGACCCGTGCTCGCTGGTCGGCGCCGGGTCGTCAGCGACCGGCTGACCGTCCTCCGGGCGGACTCAGCGGACCACGACGGTGCCCTCGCCGTCGTGGGGGTAGGCGAAGGTGATCGTCTGTCCGTCGATCGTGGCCGGGACGGAGATCCCGTCGACGGTCACGCCGGCGGGGCCGTCCACGAACTCGGACGGGATGGTGACGGTGGTCCGGGCCTCGGTCCCACCGGGTCCGGCGGCCACGAACCGGACCCGATCCCGTTCGAGGTCGACGACCAGGCCGGAGAGGTGGGAGGTCGTCTCGACGGTGATGGTCCGGCCACCGGCGGCGAACGTCCAGGTGCGGGCCTCCGGGGTGCCGAGCACGGCCCGGTACATGCGGACCGGGTCGTAGTTGTCGGGCTTCCGGGTGCCGAGGAGGACGTAGACCACCTGCCCGGTGGCGTCGACCTCGATGTTGCGGTCGTGCCCGAAGGCGCCGTGTCCCCGCCACGACTCGACGGGGAGGTCGCCGTTGGCCACGTACCAGTTCTCGCCGCCGTCCTTCGTCCGGTAGACGCCCTTGAAGCCGGTGGCGTACAGGACGTTGGGGTTGACCGGGTCGATGGCCAGGTCGACCACCTCGCGTTCCCGTCGGGTCGGGAACCCCGAGAACCCGTCGAAGATGCCGTTGGAGCGGAGGTGCCAGCTGTCGCCGCCGTCGGTGGTCCGGTAGACGCCGCTGGCCGTGGCCGCATAGAGGATCCGGGGGTCGACGGGATCGATCTGGAGGTCGTTGGTCTCGAGGTCGAGGCCGTCGTTGATGGCCTGCCACGAGTCCCCGCCGTCGGTCGACCGGTAGATGCCGATGCCCTCGATGGACTCGTAGGAGGAGGTCATCACGTAGACGATGTCGGCGTTCGTGGGGTGGATCACGATGGCGTTGATCGACGTGTCGGTGGCGGTGGGAAAGCCCTCGTCGACCTCGGTGAAGGTGTCGCCGCCGTCGGTCGACCGGAAGATGTGGGCGCCGTCCAGGGTGTACTGCTCGAACTGGCTGGGGTGGGAGATCGTCCCGGCGTAGACCACGTCGGGATCCGACGGAGCGACGGCCAGGCCGTGGGTGTGGGCGTGGAAGTGCCGCGACTCGTCGTACTGGCCGTTGGCGCGGCTGCGGGCGCTGACGCCCCGACCGAGCGCGTCCGACAACGAGGTCCACGTGTGGCCCTCGTCGGCGCTGCGGATCAACTCGACGCGACTGGACAGGCTGGACAGGTACTGGACGCTCGGGAAGGTCGACGACCACGCCGACACCATCGGGTAGTGCGAGGCACGTGTCGACGAGACCGCCCAGGAGCTCCCGGCGTCGATGGACAGGTAGCCGGACCGTCCTGCCGAGGCACCGGTCCACACCTCGTACGGCCGGACGGGGTGCGGGGTCACCATCACCATGCGCGACTCCTCGATGCCCGAGTCGCTGAGCGTCCAGGTGCGCCCGCCGTCGGTGGTCTTGAAGAGGCCCTCGCCGCGGTGCAGGCCCTCCTGCATGTGCTGGGCGTGGAGCTGGTTCAACTCCGACGCCGTCCCGACGTAGGCGACGTCGGGGTCGCGGGGGTCGACGGCGATGGCGTGGACGTACCGGTAGTCGAGGCCACCGGATCGCGGCTCCCAGGTCCGGCCGCCGTCGTCGGTGCGGAACACGCCGTCGTGGGTGGTGACGTAGGCGACGTCGCCGGCGTTCGGGGCGAACCGGACCTCGTGGGCCATGGTGTCGGTCAGGCCGTCGTTGGATCGCGTCCACGACGTACCACCGTCGGTGCTGCGCAGGACGCCGTGGTCGAACGTGGCGGCCAGCAGGTGGGTCGACGAGTGGGGACGGAACTGCACGTCGAGGACCACGTTGTCGCCCCAGCCGAGGCGGGGAAGGCGGTCGGAGGACCACGTGGCGCCCCCGTCGGAGCTGGTGCGGATGCCCATCTCGGTGGCGGCGACCAGGGACCGGGCGTCGGCGGGGTCGACGGCGATGGCGTGGACGATCCCGCACCCACCGCACGACCCGACCTCCCGCCAGTTCCGCCCGCCGTCGCCGCTGGCCAGGACCACCGCCGATCGGCCGCGCTGTTCGCCGCCCTCGCGGGTGCCGGTGGCCGCCGCGTAGGCGACGTTTCGGTCGCCCGGGGCGTAGGCGACCGCACCGAAGCGGTAGTCGCCGGTGTTTCGGCGGTCCATCACCTGGTCGGGTGACGTGCCCCCGGTGTCCGAGCGGTAGACCCAGCCTTCGATCACGCTGTAGAGGACCGTCGAGGCGTCGGTCGGGTCGACGGCGATGGACGACGTGTGGGCCGAGGCGTGGACCTGCTGCCAGGTGGCGCCGGCGTCGTCCGAGCGCCAGAAGCTCATGTCGTTGGCGTCGAATCCGGCGTAGACGACGTTCGGGTCGGTCGGTGCGACGGCCAGGGCGGCCACGCCTCCGTTGCGGAGTGGTCCGACCTGCTCCCAGGAGAGCTCGGTGCACCGGTCACCACTCATGGTGGAGCAGCCGGTCTCCGTGGCTGCCCGGTGGGCGGCCTCCGGCGTCCGGACGGATCGGAGGACGCCCACCAGCTCGGCCGGTGGGGCCGTCGTGGTGGTCGCGGGGGCGGCGGTCGTGGTGGTGCCCGCGGCCGATCCCGTGTCCTGGGTCGGGTCGTCGGTGGTTCCGAGTCGGCACGGCTCGAGGGCCTCCAACTCGGCCGCCGTGGGCTCGTCGCTCCCGAGCCACACCTGGTCGGACCGCTGGAGGCCCAGCGTGCGGTCGACGCACCGGAGGTCGTGGGTGGCCGCCGGGCAGTCGGCCGTGCGGGCCGTCTCGTCAGCGGTGGGGGCGCGGCGGCGCCACGTGTGCCAGGCGTCGTGGCCGAGGATCCCCGACACGCACCGGAAGGCCGAGCGCAGGTCGAACGTCGGCGGCTCCGGCTCGGCGGCGGCCGTGGTGGTCGATGCCCCGGCGGTCGTGGTGCTGGTCGTCGTCTCCGCCAGCGTGGTCGGTGGCGCGGTGGTGGCCGCCGCGGAGGTGGTGGAGGCGCTGGTTCCGGCCGTCGTGCTCGATGCGGGGTCGACCGTCGTCGAGGAGGCGTCCTCCTCGGGAGCGGGGGTCGACGGGGTGGCGGCCTCCGTCGTCGCTGTGGTGTCGACGACGAGCGTCGTGGTCGTTGCAGCGACCTCGGCGTCGGCCGTCGTGGTCGGGTCGACGGTGACCGTCGCCGACGTGCTCGAGGACGACGACGGGGCGACGGCCTGCCCACCGCCCCCACACGACGAGGCGAGCAGGGCGACGGCGACGACCGAGACGAGCGTCCGGGAGGACCGGGCCATGTCGGCAGTCTTCCAGACGGTCGGCGACCCGGCGTCTGGTGGTGGGTCGCCCGGGGCTCGAACCCGGCACCTTGGGATTAAAAGTCCCCTGCTCTACCCGATGAGCTAGCGACCCGCCGTCAGGGTACCGGTGGGGTCCGGACCGGCCGGGGCTCAGGTGCCGGGTCAGGTATGGGCGTCGGCCGCCCAGGGCAGCTGCGGTTCGTGGGCGACGAACGGCGAGTGGACCTGGGCACCGGCGACGAGCCGCTTGTCGTCGCCGAAGTCGGCGTCGCGGTTGAACGGCACCGTCGGCCGGTCGTCGAGTCGCGTCAGTTGGTCGGCCCAGTGGTCGGCGTACCGGTCCACGACCGAGGTCCCGTCGACGTCACCCTCCAGGAAGTCGACGCCGCCGATGCCGTGCAGCACCTCGGGCATGAGCACCTCGAAGCCGACGTACCGGAACGGGAACAGCACCGGCCACAGCAGCATCCGGGTGTCGCCCTCCCGGCCGTCGTGCGCGCACGAGTCGGCCGACGCCCCGGTGGTGACGCATGTCAGCATCCGTCGGCCCGAGCAGACGCCGGCGTCGTACCGCTTCGTGCTCGTGTACACCTGCCCGTAGACGAAGACGCGGTCCATCCAGCCCTTGAGGATGGCCGGCATTCCGAACCACCACAGTGGGAAGTGGACGACGAGCAGGTCGGCGGCCAGCAGCCGGTCGACCTCGGCGGCGACTTCGGGCGGCGTGGTGCCCCGGTCGGCGTGGTGGCGCTGTTCGGTCTGGGCGTGGAACCGGTCGGGGTCGGCCCGGTCGGCATAGTGGTCGGCCGACTCCCGGGGGTCGAAGTCGCTGGCCTGCAGGTCGGTGGTGGTGACATCCCAGCCGGCTGCGGCCAGCGTGGACCGGGTCGTGTCGGCGAGCAGCCCGTTGAACGACCGGGTCTCGGGGTGGGCGAGGACGACGTGGGCCTGCATCGGGCGACTCCCTGGGGACATGTCGGAAAGGCATCGAGTGGTCGGTCGGCAGGAACGTACCGGGCCGGGATCCACTGGTCTCCGTGGTCCGTCGGCCAGCCGGAACCCGGTGGCCACTAGGTGCTGGTGACATCTACCATGTGCCCCGGAGGGGATATGGCTGAGATCCTGTGCCTGGCCGCCGGTTCAGCCCTGTTGCCGGCGAGGAGCCAGATGGCGCTCTCGCTGGGCTGGCACATCGTGCTGGCCTGCTTTGGGATGGCCCTTCCGGCCATGATCCTGGTCCTCCACCGCCGGGGGCTCCGCGGCGACGAGGTGGCCCTCGACCTGGCCAAGCGGTGGTCGAAGGTGGCCGGCGTCCTCTTCGCCATCGGTGCCGTGTCGGGCACCATCCTCGCCTTCGAGATGGGCCTGCTGTGGCCGGGCCTGATGGAGCGGTACGGCGACGTGGTCGGCCTGGCCTTCACCCTGGAGGGGCTCTCTTTCTTCACCGAGGCGATCTTCCTCGGCATCTACGTCTACGGGTGGGGTCGCCTCCCGGGCCGTCTCCACTCGTTGATGCTCCTTCCGGTCATCGCCTCCGGGGTGGTCGGGTCGTTCTTCGTCCTGTCGGTCAACTCGTGGATGAACGAACCGACCGGGTTTCGGGTCGTCGACGGCGAGGTGGTCGACGTCGATCCGGTGGCGGCCATCCTGAACCCGGCCGTCGGCGTCCAGTTCGTGCACATGTTCCTCGCCGCCTACATGGTCGTCGGGTTCCTGGTCGCCGGCGTCTACGCGGTCGGGGCCCTCCGGGGACGAACTGACCGGGCCCACCGGCTCGGCCTCCTGGTGCCGTTGGCCTTCGCCGCGGTGGCCACCCCCCTGCAGCCCATTGTCGGGCACATGGCCGGCCAGCGGATCGCCGATGAGCAGCCCGTGAAGCTGGCGGCCATCGAGGGCCTGGCCCACACGGAGTCCAGGGCCCCGCTGACCCTCGGCGGGGTGTTCGTCGACGGCGAGCTCCGTGGCGGCATCGATGTGCCGGTCGAGGGCCTGCTGTCCTTCCTCGCCCACAACGACTTCGACGCCGAGGTGGTCGGGCTCGACTCGGTGCCCGCCGCCGACCGGCCGCCCGTCAACGTGGTGCGCTTCGCCTTCCAGGTGATGGCGGGCATCGGCTCCGCCCTGGTCGTCGTCGCCGGGTGGGTGGTCGTCCGGTGGTGGCGAACCCGTGACCTGGTCGGTAGCCGGCCCCTGCTGTGGGCGCTGGCTGCCGCCGGTCCGTTGACGGTGGTGGCCATGGAGGCCGGGTGGGTGACCACCGAGGTCGGCCGGCAGCCATGGATCGTCGACGGGTACCTGCGGACCGCTGACGCGGTCACCGACGCCGGCTACATCTGGTTCACCTTCGGGGCGCTCGTCGTGGTCTACTCGCTGCTCACCGTCGGCGCGGTGGTGGTGGTCCGATCGATGTCTCGCCGGTGGTCGACCGGCGCCCGCGACCTGGGGCCCGCATACGGCGAGGAGGGAGGACGGTGAGTCCCGCCGAGGCCGTCGCCGTTGTGATGTTCGCCGCGGTGGTCGCCTACGCGGTCTTCGGTGGGGCCGACTTCGGCGTCGGGGCCTGGGACCTGACCGCCGGCGACGCCGAACGTGGCGCCCCGGTCCGACGCCTGATCGACCACTCCATCGGGCCGGTGTGGGAGGCCAACCACGTGTGGCTGGTCTTCGTCCTGGTCTTCCTGTGGTCCGGCTTCCCGACCGCCTTCGCCGCCCTCATGCGGGTGCTGGCCGTGCCGTTCTGGCTGGTCGGCCTGGGGATCGTGCTGCGGGGGGCGGGATTCGCGTACCGGAAGTTCGCCCCGACCGTCCGGTGGGCCCGGGTGGCCGGCGTGGCCTTCGCCGCCTCGTCGGTCATCACGCCGTTCTTCATGGGGACGATCGCCGGAGCCGTGGCCTCGGGGCGGGTCCCGGTCGACGGACGGGCCGCAGAGCTCGGCGCCTGGGCGACTCCGGCCTCCATCCTCGGTGGCGTCCTGGCCGTCCTGGCCTGCGCCTTCCTGGCCGGGGTCTTCCTGGCCGCCGAGGCCGAGGCGCTCGACCAGCCCGACCTGGCCGATGCGCTGCGTCGCCGCTCGCTGGCCGTCGGCCTGGTGACCGGCGGGGTGGCGACCGTCGGCCTCCTCCCGCTCCGTGCCGACGCCCCGGTGCTGTTCGACGGCCTGACCGGACGGGGCCTCCCGCTGGTGGTCGGTTCGGTGGTGGCCGGCGTGGCCACGCTCGTCCTCCTGGCCCGTTCCCGGCTCCGGCCGGCCCGAGCCACTGCAGCCGTCGCCGTCGGCTCGGTGGTAGCCGGCTGGGGCCTGGGCCAGTACCCGTGGCTCCTCGTCGATGAGCTGACCATCGCGGACGGTGCCGGGGCGACCACCACCCTGACCGGAATGCTCGTCGCCTCGGCGGTCCTGGTGGTTCTGGTGCTCCCGCCGCTGGTCTACCTCTACGTCCTCGCCGATCGGAACGCCGTCGGGTCCGAGTAGCGGCCCGCCGAGGAAGCGGGAGATGCGGCGGTGCCATGATGACGACCATGGACGATGGGGGGAAAGCCGGAGGAGGGCGCGTACGGGTGGCCTTCATGGGCAAGGGCGGTTCCGGCAAGTCCACCATCGCCGGGACGTTCGCCCGTCTCCTGGCACGGCGCGGCGAGCCGGTCCTGGCCCTGGACTCCGATCCGTTGCCCGGACTGCCGTACGGGCTCGGCGTCGAGGTCGACGACCGACCCATCCCCGACGACGCGGTGGTCGAGGGCCCCGAGGGTGGTCCCCGTTGGGTCCTGGCCCCGGGCATCGGACCGGCCGACGTCATCGAGCGGTACGCCGTGGAGTGTCCGGATGGCGTGCGCTACCTCCAGTTCGGGAACACGTCGGGCGAGATCTGGGCCGTGCAGCGGGCCCAGTTCGCCTGGTCGGAGACGGTTCACGGTCTTGATCGCTCCACCTGGAGCCTGGTGGGCGACCTCCCGGGCGGAACCCGACAGGCCATGTTCGGTTGGGCGAAGTACGCCGACTGCGCGCTGCTGGTGGTCGAACCGACCGCCAAGTCCCTGCACACCGCACGGCGGCTCCTCCACCTGGACCGGGCCGAGTGGGGTCCGACGACCATCGGCGTCGTGGCCAACAAGGTGCGCGACGAGGCGGACGTGGTCCGGATCGAGGACCGCCTGGATCGAGCCGTCATGGTCCGCGTGCCGTGGAGCTCCGCCGTGGTCGAGGGCGACCGGCATGCGGGGGCACCCCTCGACGTCGATCCGGACGGTTCCTTCGTGGCCGAGGTGGACGGCCTCGTCGACCGGCTCGTCCCGGCCTACGATCGCGACGTGGAGGTCTCGTGAAGATCGCCGTGACCGGCAAGGGTGGATCGGGCAAGACCACCACCTCAGCGGCGCTGGCCCGGACGTTGGCCCGCCGCGGACTCGCCGTGGTCGCCCTCGACTGCGACACCAACCCGAACCTCGGGATCTCCCTCGGCGTCGGCGACCAGGAGACCGAGCGCCTCCTCACCCTCCGCGAACGCCTCGATGAGGGCGGGGTCGAGCATGCGCCGGGTTGGGACGAACTCATGGAGAGGTTCGGGACCGACGCTCCGGACGGGGTCCGCCTGGGCGTGATCACCCGGATCGAGAATCCGGAGCCCGGTTGACCCTGATGCGGGATGTCGGCCGAGCAGTTGCTCGGCTCCGGTGATTTCGGTACGGCGACGGTGGTAGCCGACCTCGAGGCGGGTCTCGGGACGCTGTCCCGCCTCGAGGCTGAGAAGGTCGACCTGACCGTCGTCGTGGTCGAACCGACTCCGCGGTCGCTCGATGTGGGGGCGCGTGCCCTGTCCATCGCCCGGGAGAAGCAGCAGGGACGGACCCTGGTGGTGGCCAACAAGGTCCGCGACGTCGACGCCGACCTGGCGCGGGTTCGCGAGTGGTTGGGCGACGTGGAGGTCGTGGTGGTTCCCGAGGACGATGCGGTGGTCGAGGCCGATGCCCGGGGCATCGCGCTCTTCGACCATGACCCCGGGTCGCCGGCCCTGGCGTCGTTGGCGTCGATCGCCGACCTGCTGGTCTGAGAACCACCGTGCACCCGGTCCCACGGTGGGCCGGTTCCGAGGTCGATGGCTTCCCCGGATCGGCTGGGACCCCCCGGGGAGCCGCCGTGCTGGTTCGCGATCCGGTCATGGTCGTTCACTAATCTCGCCCGCCATGCGTATACGACTGCTCTGCATCGCCCTCGCCCTCTCGATCGCCGCCGCCGTGTCCGCTCCGGCAGCCGTCGCCCAGGACGACGAGGAGGTGGTGGTACGCATCGGGCTTCACGCCGCGGAGAAGAACCTCAACCCGTTCATCCCGCCCAAGGCGCTCCCCATCACGCACGACTTCACGATGCTCGTGTACGACACCCTGTTCTGGTCGCAGAGCCGCCTTGACCCGGAGCCCTGGCTGGCCGAGTCGGCCGAGGCGTCCGCCGACCTGCGGACCTGGACGGTCTCCCTTCGCAACGACGTGACCTGGCATGACGGCGAGGCCTTCACCGCCCACGACGTGGCCTTCACGTTCCGGTACTTCTCCGCCGACGGAGGGCCCGGCCGCTACGGCCATCACGTGTACGACCATCCGGTCTTCGAGTCGGCCACCGTGGTCGACGACACCACCGTCGAGCTCACCTTCGCCGACCCGGTCGCCACGTTCGAGCTCCTGCCAGGTGCCGACCTCCCGATCCTTCCCCAGCACATCTGGGAGGGCATCGAGAACCCGCGAAAGGACGCCACCTCGCTGCCCGTGGGCACCGGCCCCTTCGAGATGGTCGAGTACGACCCCGGCGTCTCCTACCGGTTGGAGGCCAATGAGGACTACTTCCTCGGCGCCCCGCTTGTCGACACGCTGGTCATGCCGGTCGTCACTGATGCCCAGGCCGCCTTCGCCGGGCTTCAGACCGGCGAGTTGGACTTCGTGACCCGGAACCTCCCGGCGCCGCTCGTGCCGAAGATGCAGGCCAACGAGGACCTTGCCGTCTTCGAGGGCAGCCGCTTCCAGTCGCTGTACCTGATGTTCAACGCCCGCAAGCCGATCCTGAAGGACGCCACGGTCCGCAAGGCGATGAGCATGTCTCTGGACCTGCAGTCCATCGTCGACATCGTCGAAGGCGGGCTGGCCGTGCCCGGCAACGACACCTGGACCCATCCCCAGTCCCCGTGGGCCCATCCGACCGGCGGACACGAGTACGACCCGGCCGCGGCTGGCGACTTGCTGGACGCCGCCGGCTATGTGGTGGGCGATGGCGGCGTCCGGACCAGCCCCGACGGGAAGCGGTTGGCGTTCACGCTGCTGGTCAACGCCGCGGCACCGCCCCAGATTCGGGCCGGCGAGCTGGTGGCCGAGCAGTTGGCGCCGCTGGGCGTCGACGTCACCGTCGAGCCTCTCGACGCCCCGGCCATCTTTGCCGCCCGAAAGAAGAGCGCCGACGGTCCTCCGACCGTGGAGATGTTCATCGCCGTGTTCGAGTCGCACGCCCACGTCGACCCGGAGCACATGTTCTTCTTCTTCCACACGCCCGGTCGTGGCGTGGGCGGAGTGTTCAGCGGGTACGCCAATCCGGCCTTCGACGCCATCCTCGAGGACGCGCTCGACGAACCGGTGGCCACCAAGCAGCCGCTGATCCAGCAGGCCCAGGAGATCTTCGCCGCCGAGGCACCAGCGGTGACGCTCTACTACCCGAACGGACGGTGGGCCTACCGACCGGCGGCCTATGACGGATGGATCGACGATCCGGGACATGGTGCCTTCACCAAGCGTTCGTTCCTGGCCCCCTACGCCAAGGGGTCGTCGACGGCCGCCGTTGCCGACGACGACGGCGGCCTCGGGACCGGAGCCATCGTCGCGATCGTGGTGGCCGTCCTGGTGGTGCTCGGTGCCGGGGTCGGCCTCCGGCGTCGCCGCGGGGACGCCGACACGGTCGAGGACTGAGTCGGGGAGCGACCCGGGATCGCACGGAGGGCGCGGCTGGCCGTCCAGTACGGGGTGGTGGTCCTCGCCGCCCTGATGGTCAACTTCGCCCTGCCGCGGCTCGCCCCGGGCGACCCGATCGACTACCTGGTCCCGCCGGACTCGGGGATCGTCGATGCTGAACAGCGCGAGGCGATGCTGGAGGACTTCGGTCTCCACGGGTCGTCCCTCGACCAGTTCGGGCGCTACCTGGCCAACCTGACCCGCGGTGACCTCGGCGTCTCGGTCCGCGACGGCCGGGCGGTGTCCGAGGTGGTCGTGGACCGGCTGTGGTGGTCGCTACTGCTGGTCGGCACGGCGGTCCTGGTGTCGACCGTGCTGGGCGTGGCCCTCGGGTTCGCCGCCGGTTGGCGACGCGGCTCGCGACGGGACGTCGGGCTGCTGGCCGGCGTGTTGGCCGTCGACGCTCTCCCGGCGTTCTTCGTGGGGCTCATGCTCATGCTGGTCTTCTCGGTCCAGTTGGGGTGGTTCCCCGTCTACGGGGCCACGGCACCGGAGTCCCTGACCGGCCTGGCCTGGGTGGTCGACGTCATTGAGCGACTCGCCCTGCCGGCCACCACGCTGACGCTTGTGGGCCTGGGCTCGGTTTTCGTGGTGGCCCGGTCCTCGATGGTGTCGGAGCTCGGCGAGGACCACGTCTTCATGGCCCGGGCCAAGGGCCTGGCCGAGGACCGGGTACGGCGACAGGCGGCCCGCAACGCCCTCATCCCGGTGTCGACGGTGGCGCTCCTCGGCTTCTCCACCCTGGTGGGCGCGGCCACCGTGGTTGAGGCCGTCTTCTCCTACCCGGGCCTCGGATCGCTGGCCTTCGAGGCCGTCCGGGCTCGCGACTACCCGGTGCTGCAGGCCGTCTTCCTCCTGCTCTCCCTGGTGGCCATCGCCGCCAACCTCGTCGCCGACGTCGTCTACCCCCTGCTCGACCCCCGGGTCCGAAGGGTGGGTTCGAGGTGAGGGAGCGGTGGGTGGCCCTCCGTCCCGGGACCCGAATCCTGGCCGTCGTCGGGGCCACATTCCTGCTCCTGGTGGTGGGTGCAGCGGTGTTCGCCGACGTCCTGGCCGCCCATCCGCCGGACCGGGCCAGCGGCGCCCCCTACGAGCGGCCGTCCGCCGGCCACCTGCTGGGGACCGACGACCTCGGCCGTGACCTGTGGGCACAGCTGGTGTTCGGGGCCCGGGTTTCGTTGTTCGTGGGCCTGCTCGCCGCGGTGATCGCCACGGTGACGGGTGCTGCAGCAGCGCTCGTAGCCGGCTGGCGGGGTGGATGGGTGGACGTGTTGATCATGCGGGTCGTCGACCTCGTCCTTTCCCTGCCGTTTCTGGTCCTGGTCCTGGTGCTGGCCACCTACTTCGGACGCGGACTCCAGGTCCTGGTCCTGCTGATCGCCGGGGTGCTGTGGGCCCGCCCGGCCCGGCTGCTGCGGGGCCAGGTACTCAAGCTCCGGGAGTTCGGACACGTGGTGGCCGCCGACTCCATGGGGGCCGGCCAGGTTCGGATCCTCGGGGTGCACGTGCTGCGTCGCCTGGTCCCATTGCTGATCTCGCAGTTCGTGCGGGCGGCCGCCGTGGCGGTGATCGTCCAGTCCGGCGTGGCGTTCCTCGGCATGGGCGACCCGGGGCGGGTCAGTTGGGGATCGACCCTGTACTTCGCCAACAACGGCAGCGCCATCCTGACCGATGCCTGGCTGTGGTGGGTCGTCCCGCCTGGCGTGGCGCTGACCGTCCTGATCGTGGGCCTCGCCTTCGCCGGATTCGCCCTGGAGGAATGGGCCGAGCCGCAGTTGGTCGGACACGGCTGGCGACCACCGATCCATCGACGCCTCGACGATGACCGGGGATCGGAGCCTCCGCCAGGAGTGGCGCTCGCCATCCGCGGGCTCTCGGTCGACTTCGACGGGTCGCGGGTGGTCCGGGCCGTCGACCTGACCGTCGAGCGGGGGCGGATGTTGGGCCTCGTCGGCGAGTCGGGCTGCGGCAAGTCCACCCTCGCGCTCGCGGTGATGGGTCTCGTCCCCCACCCGGGTCGGGTCCACGGGAGATCGGTCCACCTCGGTGACGTCGACCTGCGCCGACTCGGCCGTCGGGGGCTCCAGCGAATCCGGGGCCGGGAGCTGGCCGTCGTTCCGCAGGCTGCGATGAGCGTCCTCGACCCCACCCGCACCATCCTCCGCCAGGTCGCTGAATCCTCCGCGCTGGGCGGCCACCCAGACCCGGACGGCCACGCCGGGACGCTGCTGTCGAGGGTCGGCCTGCCCGCTGACCGTCATCGGGCGTTCCCCCACGAGTTGAGTGGTGGGCAACGCCAGCGCGTGGTGATCGCCATGGCGGTGGCCAATCGGCCGAGGCTGGTCATCGCCGACGAACCGACGACCGGCCTCGATGTGGAGACGCAACGCCAGATCCTCGACCTCCTCGACGAACTCCGGATCGAGCTCGGGATGGACCTGTGGCTCATCTCCCACGACCTACCGGTGGTGGCCAGCCGTGTTGACGACCTGGCGATCATGTACGCCGGCAGGATCGTGGAGGTGGGAGCCGCTGGGCAGGTCCTCGGTGCGCCGACCCACCCGTACACCTCGCTGCTGCTCGACGCCTTCCCGTCTCTCGATGGCGACCGTCGGGGGGGGCGGCCGGTGCCGGGCGAGGCCCCCGACCCGATGGCCCTCCCGTCGGGGTGTGCGTTCGCTCCGCGGTGCGAACAGCGGGTCGACCGGTGCACGCACGACGAGCCGGACACCATGTCGGTCGGAGGAACCCTGGTTGCCTGCCACGTGGCAGGGTCGGCCATCGACGATGCGACCTCCCTGGGGGGGACGACTCCGTGACCGCCCTGGACCTCCACGACGTCACCGTCACCTTTCGGCCACGGCGCGGCCGGGCGGAGGTCTCGGCGCTCCGGGGCGTCTCCCTGCGGGTGGAGAGGGGAGAGCGGGTCGCCCTGGTCGGACGGAGCGGCGCGGGCAAGAGCACCGTGGTCCGTCTGGCCGCTGGTCTGGTGCCCCTCGACTCCGGTTCGCTCACCGTCCTTGGCGAGGACCTCTCGACGGCGGGATCCCGTCAGCTCCGGCAGGTCCGTCGACGGTTCCAGGTGGTGTTCCAGGACCCATACGGATCGCTGCATCCCGGCATGCGGGTCCGGGACCTGGTGGCCGAGCCACTGGCCATCGCCGGAGCCTCCCGTTCCGACCGGCACGTGGCGGCCATTGCGGCCCTCGACGACCTCGGGCTCCGGCCTGCCAGTCAGTTCCTGACCCGCTATCCGGGATCGCTCAGTGGAGGCCAGCGACAGCGGGTGGCCATCGCCCGGACGTTGGTGGCCCGGCCCGAGTTGATCCTCGCCGACGAGCCGACGTCGATGCTGGATGCATCGCTGAGGGCCACGGTGGCCGACCAACTCCTGGAGGTCCGGTCGAGGCTGGGAGCGACGCTGGTCTTCATCACCCACGACCTGGCCCTGGCGCGCCACGTCGCCGACCGCATCGTCGTCCTCCGGGAGGGGCGGGTCGTCGAGGACGGTCCCGTCGACCGGATCCTCGGCGCCCCGACCCACGACGAGACGAAGCTGTTGCTCGCTGCGGCACGGGACCTCGCCGTTGGTCGGCAGTAGTGTCGCCGAAGTCGGAAGGCCTCGTGTGGCCGAGGGAGGGGTCGGATCGGTGACGCGTCGGAAGCTCGTCTTCTTCGCGACGGTCGACCCTGTCGAGGACCCGGCCACCGTGACTCGGGTGTACCACTTCGCCGGCGTGGCCGGAGCCAACGGGCTCGAGGCGGAGGTCCGCCTCGCCGGAGCCGCTGTGTCGGTGGTCGACGTCGAGCGGTTGTCCGAAACCGAAGAGGGGCGGGAACTCGCAGCCCGGGTCGCCGAGGGTGTCGACGGGCCGTTCCTGGTCTCGCTCTGACCGTTCTCCTGCGACGCCCGTGGGGTGTCGACCGAGGACGCCGCCAGGATCGGGGGCGTCCACCGGACCCTTGCCGAGATCCTCGTCGAGGTCGCCGAGGGTCGATCCGAGTTGGTCTACGTCGGCGGTTGAGGCCGGGCCCGTCGGGCCTTCTTGCCCGTCAGCAGATACGGGGCAGTGGATCGCCGACCAGCAGGTCGACGATGCGGGTGCCGCCGAACGGCGTCCGCAGCACCACCAGCCCGGCGGGTTCGTCCACCACCTCGCCCATGATCGATGCCCCTTCGCCCAGCGGATGCCGCCTCATCGCGTCGAGGGCGGCGTCGGCACGGTCAGCGGGAACGACGACGACCGCCCGCCCCTCGTTGGCCACGTAGAGCGGGTCGATGCCCAACAGTTCGCAGGCTCCAGCGGTGGCTGGAGCCACCGGGACGGCCGACTCGTCCAGGACGATGCCCAGATCGGTCGCCGCGGCCAACTCGTTCAGGCTGCTGGCCACCCCGCCCCGGGTGGCGTCCCGCATCCAGCGGGTGTCCGGTGCGGCGTCCAGGACGGCCTCCACCAGGCCGGCCAGCGACGCCGTGTCGGACCTGATGTCGGCGTCGAGGGCCAGGCTGCCGCGGGCCAGCATGATGGCCATTCCGTGGTCGCCGATCTCCCCGGTGACGAGGACGGCGTCGCCGGACCGGACCAGTTCGGCACCGAGGCGTCGGTCGGTGGACCGGGTGCCGACGCCGCTGGTCGTGACGTAGAGGCCGTCGGCCTCGCCGTGGCCGACCACCTTGGTGTCGCCGGCCACGATCTCCACGCCGGCCACCTGTGCGGCCTCGGCCATGTCGTCGACCACCCGGCGGAGGTCGTCGATGGCCAGGCCCTCCTCGAGGACGAAGGCGGCGGCCAGCCAGCGGGGACGCGCCCCCATCATGGCCAGGTCGTTCACGGTGCCGTTGATCGCCAGGTCGCCGACCGAGCCACCGGGGAATCGCCACGGGTTGACCACGAACGAGTCGGTGGTCAGGACGAGGTCATCGCCGTCGGTGGACAGCACGGCGCCGTCCTCCAGTGCGCCGAGCCGCGGGTTGGCGAATCGGGGGAGGAAGACCGACTCGACCAGGGCGGCGCTGGCCTTGCCGCCCGCTCCGTGGGCCATGGTGACCACGTCGGTGTCGAGTCGGGGTCGACGCTTCCGAAACGCCTCGATCCGGTCGAAGACCGCCTCGCGGGCGTCGTCGGTCATGTCGACCGGACCGGGATGAGGGCCTGGCCGGCCAGTCGCCCGTAGTTGTAGTACGCCGCGCAGGCTCCCTCGCTGGACACCATGCAGGTGCCGATGGGGGTCTCCGGGGTGCAGGCCGTGCCGAACACCTTGCACTCCCACGGTCGGATGGCCCCCTTGAGGACCTCTCCGCACTGGCAGGCCTTCGGGTCGGCCACCCGCACCCCCGGCACGGCGAACCGCAACTCGGCGTCCCAGTCGGCGAACTCCCCACCGAGGGCCAGGGCGCTCTGCGAGATGAACCCGAGGCCCCGCCACTCGAAGTGGGGCCGCAGCGTGAAGACCCGGGACATCACCTCCAGCGCTCGGGGATTGCCGTCGTCGGGGACGACCCGGGTGTACTGGTTCTCGACCGCGCACCGACCCTCGGCCAGTTGGGCCAGCAGCATGTGGACCCCCTGGAGGATGTCGAACGGCTCGAAGCCGGTGGCCACCAGCGGGAGGCCGTACTGCTCGGGGACGAACCGGTAGGGGCGGGTGCCGATCACCGTGCTCACGTGCCCCGGACCGAGGAAGCCGTCGAGCCGCAGGTCGGGGCTGTCGAGGATGGCCCGGATCGGCGGAATGATCGTGACGTGGTTGCAGAAGACGCTGAAGTTGCCGATCGACCGTTCCCGTGCGGCCAACAGCGTCAGGGCGGTCGACGGGGCCGTGGTCTCGAAGCCGACGGCGAAGAAGACGACCTCGAGGTCGGGGTTCGCCGCGGCGACCTCCAGGGCGTCCATGGGCGAGTAGACCATTCGGACGTCGGCGCCCCGGGCCTTCGCCTCCAGCAGGGTCGAGGTACTGCCGGGGACGCGCATCATGTCGCCGAACGACGTGAAGACGACTCCCGGCGTCTCGGCCACCGCGATGGCGTCGTCCACCCGGCCCATCGGAATGACGCACACCGGACACCCCGGTCCGTGAACCATCTCCACCGTGGACGGCAGGAGCTGTTCGATCCCGTGGCGGTAGATGGTGTGGGTGTGCCCGCCGCAGACCTCCATGAACTTCACCGGTCGGTCGCCGGCCAGCCGTTCGATCCCGGCCACCACCTCCCGGACGGCCGCCGGGTCGCGGTACTCGTCGACGAACTTCACGGGGTGGCCGCCTCGGAACCGTCCCGGAGGATGCGCTCGCACAGCACGGTGGACAGGAGGGCCTGGGCCTCCTGGACACGGTGGACGCTGTCGGATTCGACGACCAGGCAGTGGTCGACCGACGGGTTCCCGGCCAGGCTCCCGCCGCCGTACCCGGCGATGGCCACCGTGAGCATCCCCGTCTTGTGGGCGGCCTCCAGGGCATCGAGCACGTTGGTCGACTGTCCGCTGGTCGAGAAGGCCACGGCGACGTCACCGGGCCGCCCGTAGGCCCCGACCTGCCGCGAGAAGACCTGGGAGATCCCGATGTCGTTGCCCAATGCGGTGAGGATGGCTGGGTCGGCCGACAGGGCATGGGCCCGGGGGTCCAGGCCCTCCCGGCCGGAGAGGAGACGGACGAGGGCCAGCGCGTCGCAGGCACTGCCTCCGTTGCCGAGGGCGAGGATCGTGCCGCCCGCCCTCGTCCGCTCGGCGATCGCCGCCGCGGTACCGACGAGTTCGGCCTCATTGTCGGCGAGCGTTCGCCGGGCGAGTCGGATCGACTCGTCGGACTTCTCGCGGGCCGACCGGGCGAGGGCGGTCAGGAGCGGACCGGCCTCGCGGGCGCCGTCCGACAGGAAGGGGTAGAGGAAGGAGGTTCCGGTCACAGGGCGTCCCCGGTGACCGTCTGGAGGGCGACGCCGGCCTGGACCAGCACCAGGTCGTGGGTCCGGATGGGTCCGACGAGGGTGGTGTCGACAGTGGTCGTCCCCTCCGGGGTGCGCACCACGGCCCGGTCCCCGTCCGGCACCGCCACCTCGGCCAGGTCAAGGTCGTCGGCGCACACCGGACACGATGCCGGGTCGGCGCCGACGCCGGGGAGGACGTCGGGCTGTTCGAGGCACACGTGGACCAGTTCCCAGAGCAGGTGGTAGCTGCGCACCACGTCTTCCTCGGCGTCCCCGTCCAGCCAGAGGCGGTGGGCTCCGCAGTCATCGGGACGTGACGAGCCCCAGCCGATCCATGCCGTGGTCAGGCCCCAGGCGGGGGTCCGGCGGGCGATGTCGCCCAGGACGGGGTCGTCGCCGGGTCCGACCAGCAGGACCAGGTCGCCGGAACGGGCCCCCGTGCGCACCCGGTCGGTCGGGTCGCCTCCGGTCGCTGCGATGGCCGGGAGGGAACGCTTGCCCACGATCACCGGGTGGACGAACTCGACGGCCACGTGGGAGGCGTGGTCCTCCCGGCCTGGAGCGACGGCCCACAAGGTGGCTCCCGCGGCGAACCGGCCGGCCAGGTCGAGGGCGCACGCGGCCAGCCGGCCGGCCGCCTCGTCGTCCGGACCCGGCGGGGCGTCGTCCGGGGTGGTGCCGGTCATGGCCGGTCGTCGCCGGCGAACTCCTCGAGCTCGGCGTCCTCGAAGAGCTTGAGGAACTCCAGGGTCCGGGCCGCCTCGTCCTCGTCCACGATGCTCATGGCGAAGCCGACGTGGAGCAGCACCCAGGAACCGACCTCGACGCCGTCCTCCAGGACCAGGGTGAGGTCGACGGTGCGTCGGACCCCGTCGACGTCGACCACGCCGGAGCGGTCCTCGGGGTGGACCTCCGCGACCCGGGCGGGGATGCCGACGCACATCAGCGGCGTCCCGTCGCCAGGGCGCCGACGTGGCCGGTGCGGACCGACTCGATGAGGCCTTCGAGGGCGGCCACCACGGCCGACCCCGGCGCGTGGTCAAGGAGTGAAGCGGTTCGCCGATCCGCCTCCAGTACGTCGTCGCTCCACGGGATCCGGGCCACGCACGGTCGGTCGATGCGTTCGCAGAACTCGTCGATCGCCTGGGCGTCGCCCTCGTCCCGCACCTTGTTGGCCACCACGGCCACCCGGGTCTCCGGGAGTTCGGCGGCCAGCGCCGCCTGCCGCTTCACCGTCTCCAGCGATCGGAAGTACGGCTCGGCGACCAGCAGGAGGAGCTCCGCGTGGCGGGCAGTGCCCCGGCTGAGGTGTTCGGGCGAGGCCTCGAGGTCCATGACCGTGGCGGTGTCCGGGGCCCGGCCGAGGTCGGAGAGCAGGGCGCTGGCCGTGGCGTGCGCCGAGCAGAGGCACCCTTCGCCGGTGTGCTGCGGCGTGCCCATGCGGACCAACAGGACGCCGTCGGGGGCCACGGTGGCGTACTCGGCCAGCGCCTCGTCGACCGTGCAGGACAGGGCAGGGCCGTCGAAGCGTCGGGAGACCAGGGTGGTCGGGAGGTACGGCGTGGCGTCGACCGGCCCCTGTGTGGCGCCGAGCGCCGGACCCAGGTTCGGGTTGGTGTCGGCGTCGATGGCCACCACCCGGGTCCCGGTCCGGGCCAGCAGACGCGAGAGGGTGGCCGAGATGGTGGTCTTGCCGGCTCCGCCCTTGCCGGCGAGGGCGATCCTCACCGCCGGCGGGCGACGGTCGTGGTGATGGCCTCGTCGAGACGGTCCCGGAGTGCCGCCAACTCCCCGGCGTGCCGGGCGGCGGCCCGGTGGCCGTCGACGGTCAACTCGTAGACCCGGCGCCGCGGGCCGGTCTCCGACGACTCCCATTCGGAGCCGACCAGGCCGTCGTGCTCCATGGACCGGAGCATCCGGTAGACGGCCGCCGTGTCGATGGGCTGGAGCCCGAGCTCCACCACCCGTTCGCTCAACTGGTAGCCGTACGACCGGCCGGAGGCCAGGGCCAGGCACATGAGGGGACGCAGAAACTGTCGGGGCAGCGAGGCGGCGGTCTGGTCGGATTCCATGGCGGCGGTCACCCGTGGTCGTGGTGGTCGTGTCCGAGGCGGCCAGCGGCGCAGGCGTCGGCCTCGTCGGCCGACATGTGGCACCAGCAGTCGGCATTGCACTCGCCGTGGGTGGGGCGCATCAACTCGCTGAACGAGTCGATGAACTCGCGGCCGCCCACCTCGAGGCCCCGGTCGGACAGCGCGTACCAGTCGCCGTCGATGGTGAGGTAGCCCTCGACGGCGAGGCGGTCCAGATAGGTGGTGCAGCGGTCGGCCTCCACGCCGAGGAACCGTTCGACGAGCGGGGCATCGACCAGGTCGCCGAACCCCTCGCCGCGGAGCCAGTACATCAACTGGAGGATCTCGCTCCGCCAGTACATGGCCTGCAGGGCGGGCGTCTTCGGCGTTGGAAGCCCCCAGTCGTCCGTCAGGTCGACGGTCATTCGTCCCCGGCGAGTGCTTCGGCCCGGTCGGCCACCCCGGTCAGGGCCGCGGAGATCCCGGCGAGTTGTTCGTTGATGCGCACGACGTTCGGGCCGATCGACGAGCACTGCTGCTCGACGGCCCGAACGCCGAAGGTGACCTTCGCCAGGTGCCTGGCGGTCTGGTACAGCGACCGGGAGATCCGGATCAGGTAGAAGGCCAGCACGACGACGACGAGGGCGATCTCGACGGCGGTCAGGGTGATCAGCAGGTTCCGCATCGCCTCAGCCCTCCGGCGATCCGTCGGCGGACCCGTTGGCCGACTGCTGGGCGGAGGCGAGGAAGGCGTCGTGGCGGAGCGCCTCCTCGGTGAGCTGGTCGAGCCGCTGCGTGGTCTGCGTGAGCATCCACGTGGTGGCGGTGTTGCGGGCCACGGTGGTGGCCGTTTCCCAGACCTCCAGCGCCCGACGCTCGACCCGCTTGACCTGGTTCAGGAGCAACTGCAGGAGCGCCGTGGCGGCCACGGCCACGATCAGCCCGAGCCCCAGGGTGATCCACCAGAGGGAGTGGGTGCTCATGGTCGGTCCCCCTGTGCGGCACGGTCTCCCTCGGAGGAGGCCTGGGAGGCCAGGTACTCGCGTGCCGCCGCCGCCGAATCGGTGATGCGGACGATCGTACGGTTGGTGGTGTCGACGTTCCAGAGTCCGGCGGTGTTCTCCCGGGCCACGTGGAGGGCGGCGATGATGGCCTCGACCTTGTTGGCGGCACGTGAGGCGCCACGGATCAGGAGGACGACGAGGAGGACGACGAGGGCTACGACGGCCAGTCCGATCACCCAGCCGATGATCCATCCACCGGTGGCATCGTCCATCGGACCGTTCCCCCCTCTGAGGCACCTCGTCGAGCCTCGCAGCTTGCCGGCCCGTCCCGTCGACGACGGGAATCCATTGACCGGACGGGTGTATGTAGACTACACCTAGTGCCGTCAGCCGCAAGGCGGTCCCGGGCCGGCCGCGGCTTGGGACGATGGACGGGGGAGGACCGGGAAACAGTGGAGTACACGACCGCTCCGGAGAGCCATGGCGACATCCCTCCGATGCCGCTCGTCCTGGATCCCGCCGACCCCCTCGCCCCGGTCGGGCTCCGGAGTCGCCTGAACCCGCCCCGCGAAGAGGTCTTTCAGGGGCCATTGGAGAAGGTCTACCTGTTCTGGATCGTCGGGGCGTCGTGCGACGGCTGCACCATCGCCGTCACCGGAGCGACCCATCCCCGGGTGGAGGACCTCCTGCTGGGCAAGGTGCCCGGCCTGCCCAAGGTCGAGCTCATCCACACCGTGACCTCGGTCGAGTCCGGTCCCGAGTGGACAGAGAACCTGCGGATGGCCGCCGCCGGCGAGCTCGATGCTCCCTACCTCATCTGCTGGGAGGGCTCGATCATGGACGAGACCTGGTCCGGCGACGGGCACTGGATGGGCCTGGGCGAGGACCGCGACACCGGCCGCCAGATCACCAGCCTCGAGTGGCTGGACCGCATGGCCCCCGGCGCGGCCGCCGTGTTGGCCATCGGCACCTGTGCCTCGTGGGGTGGGATCCCCGCGGCGGCCAACAACCCGACCAACGCCATGGGGGTCATGGACCATCTGGGCAAGGACTACCGGTCGACGCTGGGGCTGCCCGTCATCAACATCCCCGGCTGCTCACCGGTCGGCGACAACATCATCGAGACGGCGTCGGCCGCCCTCCTCTTCCTCAACGGGATGGCCCCCCTACCGGAGTTCGACGAACTGGGACGTCCCGCCTGGTTGTTCGCCGAGACCGTCCACCGCCACTGCCCGCGAGCCGGGTACTACGAGGAGGGCGTCTTCGCCGAGGAGTACGGCGACAAGGAGTGCCTCGTCGAATTGGGCTGCTGGGGGCCGGTGGTGCAGTGCAACATCGCCGAGCGGGGCATCGTCGACGGCCACGGGGGTTGCATGAACATGGGCGGCATCTGCATCGGCTGCACCATGCCGGGCTTCCCCGACAAGTTCGCCCCGTTCTTCGCCATCCCGCCCGGATCGCTGGTCTCCAGCACGACGAGCCGTGCCGTCGGCCAGTTCATCCGCCGGTTCCGGCGCTTGTCGCTGCACGACAAGCAGCGGTCGGCCCGCTGGTCGAGCAGCGATTCGCCGAGCGGGTGGGCCCGCTACCGCAAGCAGCCGGTCGGCGTCGAGAAGGTCGCCCACCGGATCTACAGCAAGGTCCAGCACTCGAAGGAGGGCTCGTCCCGCTAGCGGGCATTCCCAGTCATGTGCTTCAAGAACCTCCCCATCGACTTCGACGCCGACGGTCGGGCCTCGCTCCGCGAGGACTACGCCTCCACCTACGACGTGACCGTCCAGACGCCGAAGCACTATGTCCGACCGCAGAGCGCCGGGGCGGCCGTGGCCTCCCCGCCCCGTCTGCGCGAGTGGAGCATCGACCCGGTGACCCGGGTGGCCGGCGCACTGGCCGTCCATACCACGCTCGACCTCGACAAGCGCGAAGCGGTCGACGCCTACTCCCAGGCCATGCTCTTCCGCGGCTACGAGATCATCCTCCAGGGCCGTGACCCCCGGGACGCCATCGACATCAGCTCGAGGGCCTGCGGGGTGTGCGGGGGCGTCCACTCCACCGTGTCGTCGTTGGCCATCGAGCAGGCCTTCGGGATCTGCCCGCCGCCGCTGGGCGTGTGCGTCCGGAACCTCGGCGAGGTGGCCGAGATGTTCTACGACCACCCGATCCACCTGGGCCTGCTGGCCGGTCCCGACTACTCGACCGCCCTGGTGTCGGTGACCAACCCCGAGTTGGTCGACCTGGCGGCCAGGACCCCGGCCCGGCACGCCCACGTCCACGGCTACAAGACGGTCAAGGACATCATGGACGCCATGAACCCCCTCGAGGGGCAGATCTACCTCGAGGCGCTGGAGTACACCCGGTACGGGCGGATCATGTGCACGCTCATGTACGGGAAGTACCCACACCCGTCCACCCTGGTCCCCGGGGGGCTGTCGACCACCGTGTCGACCTCGACGTTCAACGAGTTCTATTCGTACCTCGGCAAGGTCTTCGACTACTCCAAGCGCCTGGCCGGCTGGTGGGACGACCTCTGCGATTTCTTCCTGGAGGCCAACCCTGAGTACGAGCGGGTGGGTGCCCGTCCGTCGAACCTCATCCAGACCGGCATCTGGGACGACCCCGAGGCCTACGACGCCACCTACGCCAACATCGATGCCTGGGGCAACAAGCGAACCTCGATGCCCGGGATCATCATGGACGGCGAGTTGGTCACCACCGACCTGACTCGGATCAACATCGGCATCGAGGAGTTCGTCGAGCACTCCTACTACGAGGACTGGACCACCAACGGCCAGGGCCCGACGTTTGCCACCGACCCGCTGGGCAACCCGATCTCGCCGTACCACGCCTGGAACAAGACGACCATTCCCAAGCCGGGTGCCAAGAACTTCAAGGAGAAGTACACCTGGGACACCGCTCCCCGGTGGGACCGGACGTCCATGGAGACCGGGGTGTACGGCCGAATGTGGACCACGGCCATGGCGCAGGCACTGGAGCCGAACATGTTCCTGCAGCCGACCGGGACCAGCCTGAAGATGCTGCTGCCCCGCTTCGACCTCCCGGAGATGGAGTTGGAGTGGAAGATCCCTCGGACGCTCAACGCGCTGGAACGGAACCGTGCACGGGCATACGGCGTCGCCTTCACCGCGGCGATCGGCATGATCCACCTGGAGAAGGCCTTCGGCTACTGGCGGAAGGGCGAGACGGCGCTCAGTACCTCGTTCAAGGTGCCTCAGGACGAGCGGGTCTCGGTGGGGATCTGGGAGGCTGGTCGCGGGTACCTGACCCACCACCTGCACATGGACAAGGGCCGGCTGATCAACTACCAGATCAACACCCCGTCGACCTGGAACGCGGCGCCCCGTGACCCGTTCGGCAACCCCGGCCCCTACGAGGAAGCCATCGTCGGGACGCCCATCCTGGAGAGCGTGGCCGACGCCGACATCAAGGGCATCGACATCCTCCGGGCCATCCGGAGCTTCGATCCGTGCATGCCGTGCACCACGCATATGGACACCGGGCGGGGCATCATCACCCGCGAGGTCAACTCCTGTAGTTGCACCCTCGAATAGGCGTGGCGGAGGCGCACACCGACCACGCCGGGCTGACGCTGGTCGGAGGGATCGGCCTTCCGTGGTTGCGTGACCTGGACTTCGGTACGCAGTGGATCGAGCGGGTCAAGGACCTTGACTGGCCCGCCCACGTCCTGATCGAGGACTTGTCGTACGCCGCGCACCGCGTCCTCCACCGCCTGCAGGAACTTGTGCCGACGAAGGTGGTCCTGGTGGGGGCCATGCCGAGGGATGTCGACCTGCCGGGTACCGTGCGGAACTACATGCTGGACCTCACCCCTCCGCCCGACGAGGAAGTCCACGAGCGGCTCGGCGAGGCCGCGGGCGGGATCATCGATCTCGACCACACGCTGGCCGTGTGTCGCTATTGGAAGGCCTTCCCGGCCGACACGGTGGTCATCGAGGTGGAGCCCGGTGACCGGGAGTTCGGCCTGGGGTTCTCCGACGAGGTGGAGGCCGTCGTGGACGACGTGGTGGCCATGGTCCGGAGCGTGGTGTGAGCGAGGACAACCTCCCCTTCCTGGAGATCCAGCCGTACATCGCCGACCTGGCGGAACGGCTGATGGAGCACGAGGACCGAGAGGTGGCCGACCTGGCCACCGAGATGCTCGACTGGATCGACGTCTTCAACGCCACGGGGATCGGCCGGCTCGTCGACCTCATCCGCGACTGGCGGGGCGAGGTCTTCCTGGAGGCGGCGGCCGCCGACCCGCTGGTCGGGCCGCTGCTGTCGGTCTACGGCCTGGGCGAGGGGATCGACGTCGACCGCGGTCGGGCGGCCGTTCAGGCCGCCCTGACCGAGGTCCGGCCCTACCTGCACTCACACGGCGGCGACATGGAGGTGGTCGACGTCGTCGACGGAGTCGTCCGCCTGAAGCTCCACGGCTCGTGCGACGGCTGTACGGCGTCGGCGACCACCATCGCCGAACGCGTGGAGTCCGTTCTCCGCGAAGGCTGGGTGGACTTCCGTCGGATCGAGGTGGAGGAGATGACGGCCGAGGCCCACCCGCCTCCGGCGCCGGGAGCGGTGGTCACCGGGCTGCAGATCCGTCCGTCCGACGACCATGGTCGATGATGGGGAGTCCCCGGACGGGGACATGGCGTTCCGGGCCCGTGCCCTGGCCCAGGCCCACCCACTGAGCGAGGTCGCAGCGGCCTACCGGGCCGACGTCGTCGAGGTCGAGCGCGAGACCCAGCCCATGGCGCAGTTCGCCGACTGGGCGGCGACCGCCTTCCTGGTCGGCTACTGCGTCCGCCGGGTCGAGGAGGCGGACGCCACGGCGGCGGTTTCGGTGGCCTTCGGCGTCGACGTGGTCGACCCCGGCGTCCTCGGTGCCTCGGCCAGCCGGATCGCCGACGACATCCGCAACGGTCGCCCGTCGGGGACCGCCCTGCTCGACGGTCCGATGGTGGAGGGGGTCCTGGACGCCGTGATCGGCTCCGAGGTGGACAAGCGGGTCGAGCACTGGCGACAGCACGTGAACGACGATGACTGGGCGACCTTCGAGGAGTACGTGGCGTGGTGGGTGGTCCACGGCTACTCGCTACGGGCCGCCGAACGGCCGGCCATGGTCGTCCGGTGAACGTGCTGGTGGCCGGGGTCGGCAACGTGCTCCGCAGCGACGACGGCTTCGGCGTGGAGGTGGCCCGTCGGTTGATGGACCGACCGCAGCCCGCCGGCGTCGAGGTGGTGGAGACGGGGATCGCCGGGATCCAACTGGTTCAGGACCTCATGCAGGGATTCGACGCGGCGATCGTCATCGACACGGTCGACCGGGGACGGCCGCCGGGGACCGTCATGGTGATCGAACCCGACGTCATCGACGTCGAGCTACTCGACCACAACGAGAAGTACGACCTGCTGGCCGACATGCACATGGCTACACCGGAGCGCTCCCTCATGCTGGCCCGCGCCCTCGGCGTGCTGCCCGACCGGCTGCTGATGGTCGGATGCCAGCCGGTCGACGTGGAGTCGCCGGCCATCGGGCTGTCCGACGAGGTGGCGGGGGCCGTCGACCCGGCGATCAACGAGGTCGAACGGTGCATCCGGACGTTCCTGGACGAGGCGCCGGAGGGCGGTTCCCGGTGAGCAGCCTTCCGGGAGCGGCCGCCGTCCGGTCGCTCGAGCAGCGCCTGGAGGCGATCTCGCGGGTCGAGAGCCCGGAGGAGTGGGCCGTGGCCTCGTACCGCCTCGGCCTGGCCCTCTCGGAGACGCCGGACGGTCGACCGGCGGACAACCTGCGGGTCGCCCTCGGCCACCTCGAAGCGGCCGCCGACGTGCTGACCGCCGAGCGTGCCCCGGTCGAACACGCCCGGATCGTCAACGCTGCCGGTTCGGCCCACCGGCTGCTGGGTGCCCATGCCCGGGCCGGCGAGCTCTTCGCCCGGGCCGTCGACCTGATGGACGGTCGGGCCCGCGGCCTCGAGCTGGCCGGTGCCCTGTCGAACCTCGGCCTTTGTCGGGTGGACGCCGGTGACCACGATGGAGCGTCGGAGGCCTTCCACCGGGCTCTCGATCTGCTCCAAGCGGAGGACGGTGGCGACCCGGAAGCCGTGAGGACACGGGTGGCGGTCCGGTACAACGTCGCCCAGGCGCTGTCGGCCACCGGCCGGCCGGCCGACCTGGACGCGGCGGTCGAGGCGTTGGAGGCGGCGTCGACCGAGTGCGGGTCGACGGATGACACCATGCACAGGGGCATGGTCTGGCACGCCCTCGGGGTGGCCCGCAAGGGCCAGTCGGAGTTGCGAGATGGCGACCGGGATCTCCTGGAGCGGGCCATTCGGCACTTCGAGGACGCCCTGACCGTCTTCACCTCAACCGGCTTCCCGTTCCACCACGCGGTGGCCCTGCAGAATCTCGGTCTGGCGCTGGGCCGCCGGGGTGACCTCGGGTCCGAGCGCCGTGCCCTGGCCTGCTACGAGGAGGCCCTCGGCGTCTTCGATCCCCGGCTGCACGCCGCGCACTGGCAGGCCACCCACGCCAACCTGCGGGACCTGGAGGAGAGTCTGGCCGTGGTCGTGCCCGGAGCGACCCGACAGGACCACTTCGCCACCCTGCTGGGCGACGTGGACGAGGTGGAGCGCCTCGCCATGGTCCGCCGTCGGTTGGCCCGATTCGAGGCGGTGCCCGGCCGACGACGGGTGGACCTGCTGGCCGAGCTGGCCTCCGCGGTCGTCCGGCAGCCGCCACCGTCCTTCGTGGCCACCCTGCGGACCATGGTGACGGTCCTCATGGAACTACCAGACGACATGCTCCGCGACGCCCTCGAGGCCCAGCTGCTCGCCCACGCCGGGCTCGAGGCGCACGACCGTCGGGCGGCCGACTTCATACTCGACGAGGCCATCGACCTCCTCCTCTTCGGCCCGCAGCGGATCCGGGTCCGGGACCTGCTCCACGAGATCGGGTGGGAGCGTCCGTGAGCGAGGCGTCCCCTCCGCCCGTCGGTCCGTCGACGCCGAAGGCCTGCACCGAGGCCTTCGTGCACGCCGTGGTGTGGGGCGAGCACTCCACCCTCTGGGACCTGTTCAGCCCGGCGGGACGTGACCGCGTCCTGGCCGCTGGCGCTCGCGGCGGCCTGGATCCGGTGAAGGCCGAGCGGATCCGACAGGGCACCAGCCCCCACGACGAGATGGACTCCTTCCTGACCGGCCTCGTCCAGGGTCTCCGGGTCGACCTGTCGTCGGCCGAACTCGGGGAGATCGAGGTCGGGCCGGTGGCGCCGACCGCGGACGGGGGAACCGAGGTCCAACTCGTCGTGCCGTCGGCCTTCCACCACGAGCCCTGGGTGGCGGGGGTGGTGCTCCTGTCATCCCACGATGGTCGTTGGTCGGTCGACCGACTCGACCCGCGTCGCGTCCGGGGATGACCACTCCGGACCGGTCCGGTGGCCGGGCCGTCCGCCACCGGGCGATCGGCCTGTCGGTGGAGGCCGAGGCGTCGTCGTGGATCGGCGAAGGGGGTGTCGTCGGAGGGAGCGTGGTCGCCCTCGACGCCGAGATCGCCGGCCGGGGTCGGTTGGGAGAGCCGTGGCAGGTCGACGCGGGTGAGGCCCTGGCCCTCGGCGTGGTCGTCCGGCCGGAGGTCGGGGTCGGAGAACAGGCCCTCCTCTGGTTGGCCGCCCTGGTCGGGGCGGCCGATGCCGTGGACGGCACGACCGGCACGACCTCGGGGCTGGCCTGGCCGGACGGCGTGGTGGCGACCGATGGTTCCGGACCGGTGGCGTCGGTCAACGTGGTCGCCCGCCTGGGCCCGGGACGGATCGACCACGCGGTCCTTGCGATCCGGTTCCGGTTGTCGCCGCTCGGCCTCGGACCCGCGGACCGTTCGGCCCTGCTCGACAGGGCTGCCGACGCGGTGGTCGGAGCGGTGGCCCTCCTGGAGGGCGACCGGACCGAACTCCTGGAGCGGACGACCGACCGGCTCGTCCATCTCGGGCGGAGGGTCAGGGCGACGCTGCTGCCCCGTGGGGAGTCCCGCGGCGAGGTGACGGCCATCGACCCGGAGGGATGCCTGGTCCTCCGGTCGTCGACCGGGATGCTCGAGCGGATCCCGGTCGACCGGGTGCGTCGCGTCGAGGTGGCCTGACCCGCCGTCCGGCGGCGGGAGGGCCGGTCAGGCCGAGTCGGCCCCGACCAACTCCGGCTCCGGCGCCTCGTCGGCCGGCTGGGGTGCGGTTTCGTCGACGACGGGCTCGGTGTAGGTGGGTGCGGTCACCCTTGTGATCGTCACCATGGCGGCGCCATAGGCGATGACCAGGATGCCGACCACCAGCAGGAGGGCCGGGAAGACGTCGACAGGGGGCGGTGTGGTGTCGAGCGTCCGGTAGTCGTTCGCCACGGCCTTCACCGCGGGCACCACATCGGCGGCGAAGTAGTCCCGCAGGTCGGGGATGGACCGCACGGCCGTTCCGTCGAACCGGGTGAGTCCCTCGATGCCCGGGATGTCCCGGAAGCCGTCGGTGACGACGAGGAGGTTGGTGACGGCCTGGGCGAGGTTCGGGGTGTTCTCGGCGAGGGCGCCGAGGACGGCGTCGGCGTCGGCCAGGTCGGAGTTGTCGGCCACGAAGGTGAGCAGTCCGGGGATCTCGGCGCTGACC